>JAEORV010000027.1 GCA_016840695.1 Promethearchaeota archaeon | reverse complement strand
TTAAGGGCGGGATAGTTATTGACATGCGTAGGATGAATCGTGTCCTTGAAGTAAACGAAGACGACATGTATGTTTTAGTTGAAGGAGGTATCACGTGGGCAGATTTAAAAGGATATCTTGACAAAAACCATCCTGATTTAAGGGCAGGGTATACATGGTCACCACCAGGAACAGGTGTAGTTGCGTCATGTTTATGCTATGGTATGTTTGATTTGGGAATGATAGGTGGTACGGGAGCAGAATTTATCAATGGTATGGAAGCCGTGTTAGGATCAGGAGATATAGTAAAAATTGGCTCTTGCTCCGTCTCTAATTGCTGGCATGGAAGAGCTCCATTTCCAGATTTAGCCGGATTATTTATAGGATGGGAAGGTTCAACTGGAATAGTGACTAAAGCAGCTATAAAAATATGGCCAAAACTACCATTTCGAACAGATTATACCGTTATTGCATTGAAAATGGAAATCGGAATTCCTGTAATGTTGAAACTATCAAAAGCAGGCTTAGGTATTATTGATCTTTGCGTCGTTAATATAGGGTGGGGCCAATCGTTGCAACATTTAAATGAAAAAACCTCAGTTAAAGATGCCATAGAAGCGAAAATGCCCGATTTTTACGGAACGATCACAACCCAAGCATACACTAAAAAGCAAAGTGAGGCTCAAAATGAAGCCATCGTAGCAATTTGTAAAGAAGGAGGAGTTAATATCACAGAAAGTCCGGAAGGAACTTCAACTGGAGGAGATCCTACTCCAATGCAGTTTTGGGGTTGTTGGAATTACTCTAGAGGTGGTGGAGGGCAATGGATCGGGAGCTATTGTTCAAATCGAGACATTGTGAAATATTATAATCTATCTAGAGATGTCTGTTTAAAATATGGGCACCCTCCTCAATTCTATTCCCGACTTCTCTTTGGAGGTCATTATTGCGTTTCGAGAACTAATATTAATTTTAATAAAAATGATCCTAAAGAAATCGAGGAAGTCCAGCAATTATTAAAGGAATTGCATGAGGACGTCCATTCTATAGATGGTGTTATCATGTATAAAGCACCAAAATGGGCTCACGAGAGAATTGAAAAGAAAATGAATCCCGGTACAACTGAATTAATCAAAAAAATCAGAAAAATAATGGATCCGAATGGTATAATGAATCCTGGACACGGTTGGGGCGAATAAGATGGCGAAAAAAGTTAGATATGATAAGGGAAAAGGAATCAGCAAAATTGATCTTAGTAAGGAAGGCCGCAAACTCGATAGAAACAAGGAAATAGAACACTATAAAGACGTAATATTTCAGTGCGGGAAATGCGGTACTTGTAGAACGGTCTATCATGATGTTGATTGGGCGCGCGTTTGTCCTTCTGGTGAGTTTGGAAATTTTGAAGCGTATTATCTAGGCGGAAAAAATCTTCTTACATGGGCAGTCACATCTGGCAAGTTAAATTGGACTGAAAATTTAGCGAAGATTTTTTATCATTGTTCGCTCTGTTTAGCTTGCACGCAGCAATGTCAAATCCCAGAAATCCATGCTTATGCAGGGGAATGGTTAATGGCTATGAGAGAAGAGGCGGTGAAAGAAGGCTTTGGTCCAATGCCGGAACACTTGAAGTATACCGAATCCATCACGAATGAAAATAATCCTTACATGGAAAAACACGCTGATAGGCTAAAATGGCTACCATCAAGCGTTAAATTAACTCCAGATGCAAAATTAGCATTCTTTGTTGGCTGTACTTCAAGTTACCGAGAACAAAGCATAGCAATTGCAACGGCAGAAATATTAAATTTATTAAATATCGATTTTCAAATCCTTAAAGACGAAAGCTGTTGTGGATCTCCCGTTTACATGACTGGACAAGCTGATAAAGCTAAGGAAATTGCTGAAGCAAACGTCCAGAAGTTTAAAGAAGCTGGTATTGAACGAATTATAACTGCTTGTGCTGGGTGTTATCGCGCTTTAAAAGATGTCTATCAAAACAAATTTGGTCTGAACCATGGGATTGAAATCCTTCACTTGCCAGAGTTTTTGTTGAAGAAAATTAAAGACGATGAATTGAAATTCAGCAAGGAACTTAATATGAAGATTACTTACCACGATCCTTGTCATATAGGAAGACACATGGGCATGTATAGACAACCAAGAGATCTATTAGAGAAAATTCCTGGTATCGAACTGATTGAAATGCCTCGAAATAAGCATAACGCGTGGTGTTGTGGCTCAGGTGGAGGTGTTCGATCAGCATTTAAGGAAATGTCGGCTTCTGCGGCGAACGAGCGAATTGAAGAAGCAAAAGCAACGGACGCTACAGCTTTAGTATCTTGTTGTCCATTTTGTTTGAATCAGTTTAAAACTAATATCAAAAATGGCGAAATTGAAGCTCTTGATATTTCAGAACTCGTAAGAAAAACAATCTAAAATAATAAAATAAGAAAAAAAATATTTTTTTATATCTTCTTTTTATTTACCTGTTGTTTATTGAGATTCAAATTCATTTTGAGCGATTTTTGCTGCGCCTAATGCTCCAACGATCTGAGGGTCTACGGGCAGCTTCATTGTTTTTAAGCCCATCCGATTTTCCAAGTATGAGACAACACCAATGTTTTTAGCCACGCCTCCCGATATGCATATATCGTTTTCAAGACCAACTCTATAGACTAAAGTCATTATTCGAGAAGCAATTGCATCGTGTATGCCTGCTACAATATCAGAGACCTCCGTATCATCAGCCATTAAGCTTACAACTTCTGTTTCAGCGAATACACTGCATTGAGCAGTGATTTTTGCCGGATTTTTCGCTTCTAAAGATATGGGGCCTAACTCCTCTAGTTTCAACTCAAGTGTTCTAGCCATGACTTCTAAAAACCTACCCGTGCCTGCAGCGCATTTATCGTTCATGGCAAAATCTAGGATCTTCCCATTTTTATCAACCTTTATGACCTTACAATCCTGCCCGCCAACATCAATTATCGTTCTAATTGATGGAATAAGCGAATGAGCTCCCTTTCCGTGACAAGTTAGTTCGGATATTTCTGAGTTTGCGAAAGGTATCTTCACCCTGCCATATCCTGTTCCTACTGTATAATCTATATTTTCGTATTCTAAATTGGCATTTTTAAGAGCTTCGTCCATTGCGTTTCGCGCAGTTCTTTCGGGTTTAGGTGTCGTTGGAACAATAGCCTGCGCTATAATAGACTCCTTGTTTAATATCACGGCTTTCCCAGTTAACGATCCGACGTCTACTCCTGCTACTATCATTTAATCCTTTTACCTCTTCTATAAAACTACTTGCTCGATAAATTCAGCAATTTTTGCTTGTATTGCTTCGTGAGGTACTTCTCGTGAATCGTACGGGTCACATCCAAAAATTAAAGATGGTATTCCGGTTGCTTCACGAACTGCCTCCGAAGTTATTCTTGCCATTGCAAAAGCGTGTTTGCACGCGTATTGCATGGGATATATCACGCAATCTACCTTATAATCTTTTACATAATTTATAACGTATTCAATGTAATATTCAGCAGGACCTCTACAAGATCCTATCATGGAATAATCTAAGGTGCCCCTCGCCAAGCTATCGTAACATTTTTCTAATGTTGATGTGTTATGGGGTTCAACTTGATAATTCCCTAAGATATCTAGTATTGCTATAGCCCCATAAGTCTCTTCTAACCATGGAAATAAATCTCGATCAAAGAAGACATGCGTGTAAGGCCACGCAATTCTTAACTTCTCGTCCTCTATTCCGCCAACCCCTTCCTTAACGTTTTCTATAGCACTATCACGAACAAATTTTGTAACGTCGACAGCTTCTTGTGTACCACCAATAGTTGACATGAAAAACCAGTTCCAAAATCCCGTCTGGCTACCAGCAGGGCAGGGGACGTTCTTAAGTGTTTCGTTGAAGTCCCTAATGTTTTCCCTCGCTTGATTAAGCCGAAGCATGGTTTGTTGAAATTTTTCAATCTCAAATTTTTCCTTTGTTTGATCTTCTAACCAAGTTACAAAGTCCTTGCATTGATTTGTCATGTATTCCACCACTTTCCCGTCGTAAAACTCGCTATCCTCCTCAATTGCCCAATATGGGACATCCATGTTGTATGTTGGAACATTAGATAAACTCTCAAAAACTTGATAGTTCATAGCAAGTGAATTGCATGGCGTCGATAGAAAAAAGAGATAATCGGGAACTGGTGCCGCACCTTGCATATAAGCACCTACTAAAGGTCTGGACGCATTACAGAGAGTAGGATTGTCTCCATACCCAATTTCATTGGAAAAATCAAGGTAGGGCTCGTTCATGTGAAAAGGGGCTAACCCAACGCTAAAGATCTCTTGCATGAGCGGTTGCAAACCCATAGTAACGAATAATTCAGGACCATAGTTAAAAGGGTACATTATGATTTTCCTTCCTTGCTTTCGCGCCTTGCCAATATTTAGTAAGATATTTAATATGGTTTCCATGGGAAGTTCAAATTCCATGTCTTCTTCTTCCCTCATTAACCCGAGGAAGCCATTAAACATCATTTTTAACAGGGAAAATTCCTTACCCCAACTTCCTCTCGCAAGTTTTTTATACTTTTGATATGTTTCTTCATCCATCAATTTTACTTCGCCTCCAATATTTCCATAAAGCCTTGAACTCGAGTTTTCATGGCTCCAGCACCGCTTAAAACGTATTCTCTTTCTAAATCCAAGAAAGGAACGCCAAGCTCTTTCAATTTCTTACGAATTATAAAAATTTCAGCCCACCAGAGGGCGCAGAACTTCATTCTTTGAAAAATTACTCCATCAACATCGAATTCTTTAACCAATTCTGCTACGAAATCTACTCTCTCTGATTGCTTACCGGACATTCTTGGGCATGACACTCTTGTCATGTAATGCTCAGCAAGCGCGTCTAAAGGATCTTTAGTCTCGTCAACTTGATCCCAAAAGGTTCTCGTGCCAAGACAAAAAGAGTCCACAACTATCAATCCACCAAGGTCTTCGATAATTTTTACATATTCCGGATCGTCAAGCTGGCTTCCAACTATCATCAACCTACTTTTATGGTTAGATTCACCTTCTTTTCCATCGAGTTCCTTGAGGAGTTTTCTTAAAAGCTCATTGAATTGTTCTCGTGGAATAGAAACGTCTGTTAAAAGCACCTTCATGATGTCAGTACCAGAAATCGGGGGTTTTGGATTTTTCCTGAGCATGTATAGTTCCTTAAGAAGCGCGCGCGATTCATTATAGGTTTTAATAGAGCTCCTTAATTTATCATCAGTGATTTCGACACTATAATTCTCTTCTAAGCTTGTTTTAAACTTGTTTAATTCGTGTTTAAACCAATCAATGGTTAAATCGTTAATGTTTCCCGGAACACCTATAAAATATTGATAAGGGAATGGTGCTTTTATCCGGATGTTGTCATCCAGACGTCTTATTTGATCGCAGCTATTACAGGAAATAGCGCCATCAAGAAAATTATATTGCCTTCTGTTTGCCATCTCAAGACAACATCGAGTATAACTACACGCTGTTGGCGTTAAGTAAGCATCCCCCATTGGTGTATCCGTACACCCAGTTGCCCTCATTCTTACTGGTAGAATACCAGCAGCATGAATGATTTCATCTGGAATATAAGAGCAAAAATATCCCAATATCTTTTTTCCCTCTTCTTTCCAACTATCGATCCAAGGATTTTTAAGGGGAGTTGCCTCTTCAAATTCTTTCAAAACTGACATTCTTAATTCTCCAGTTTGTTTACTTGTGGAATTTCGTTAAAAATACAGTCACTTCAATGTAATTTCTGTCATGACGAATAAATAACTTAAGAATTCCACTACGAACTAATATCTATTGATGTTGTTAATGTATAAAAACATTTAGAATAAAATTGACATTTTTGTAAACACTGATACTTATGGAAATAAACATGCTAACATTTAAAAGAAAAATCTATATTTAATTATAGTTAAATAACATTAAATAAAAAGAAAGCGTTAAGTTTGGAGCGATCAAAATGGAAACCATCCAAAAGCAAGATAGATTAAAACCTTTTATATTAATGGCACAAGAAAGTCAGATGTTAGTTAATTTAATGGACAAAGCAAAAGGTACTCAAATGGTTCCTCACTATCATTATATGAAGTCCTTAATTTCGTACTTAAGAGAGAGTCTTGATAAGGCTGAACAAGATTTGCCAATCATAGCAACTAATTTTGGCTTTCCTACTGAATTACTTTATTATTTTGAGTGTATACCAGTTGTAATGGAAACGGTTTCTTATACAATAGGGACAGCTACTGGCGAGTATTATGACATCATGGACAATTGGGGGCATCCATTCCACACGTGTACTTCCCAAAAAGGAGCCATGGGCATGATATTAAACAAATTATTTAAATTTGATATAGTTGCTATATCATCCGTCCCTTGCGATAATGCGGTTGCATCTTATCCCACATTTAAGTACCTTCAAGAAAAAGCTCCTGAAATTGTTATTGCTGATATGCCCTATTATCGTGATGAACGTAGTCACGAATTTTATGCTGAAGAACTAATGAGAGTTAGAGATAAAATTGGAGAACTTCTTGGACAAGAAGCAAATAAAGAAAGTTTTAAAAGAGCAATCGAAATTGAAAATAAAAATCTCTTAATGCTAAAAGAAATCCAAGAATTAAAAAAGGCGGAACCTTGCCCAATCGATTCGGTATTTGTTCCTACTAATGTTAATTCCAATGTCATGTTCAGAGGACGCGAAGAAAGAACGATATTTTTAGAAGAAATGTTAAAATATGCTAAAGAAAACTATGAAAAAGGGATAAAACCAGTAGGAAAAGAAAATTTACGCACTATTTGGCCAAACATGACGATTTATTTCGATCCTTTATATTGCGACTATTTAGATAAAAGAGGCATAACGGTCTTGTTTGACGTGTTTAGTTATTTGACGGCTGATCCCATTAATCTTAACCGACCTGAGAACGACATCATTAAACAGTTAGCATGGCAGAGCATGAATTTTCCAATGACTCGACAAGTGCAAGGAAATGCCGATCAATTTATTCAAGATAATTTATTTCTTGCCAAAGAATATAACGCAAACGCAGCAATTTTTACAAACCATTACGCATGTAAAAGCCTGCAACCAATGGTGCAACTATTAAGAGAAGCGTTAAGAGACGAGTTGGACATTCCATTATTGAGTATCGAAGTAGATGTAGGAGATCCAAGACACACCTCGTTAAAGACTATTAGAAGAGAAGTGAACAATTTTATAAAGACAATATTCCCATCATGAAACATTATTTTGAGTTGTGTGCATGTTTTTTTACTAACGTAATTTCAAAAGATAGACTTATTTACATTAAAATCAAACTTCTTACATCGTGATTATCTATGATTGAAAATAAATACTTGAATGATAATAGCAAAATTATTCCCCTTAAAGAGCTAATGGAAGTTGCTGAAAGAGGACTGACTCTGCTCGATCAAGTAGAAGGGGAAGATGATGAGTATACCATACTTAAATTTTATGTTGATGCGCTCGCCCCATATGTAAAAGATTGCGTCGAAAAAGAAGAAGCTGGTTGGCCCGTAGTTGGTCATCATTTTGCGTTTCCCGCGGAAATCTTGTATTTTTTTGACGTGGTTCCCGTATGCGTAGAAGCAATGTCTTATGCATTTGCAATTATAGCTCAACACGGAATAGAATCTTATATTGATAACATGGAAGCGTACGGAAGTCCGTTTCATACCTGTTCTGCGCAAAAAGGAGTTTTAGGGATGAGTTTAGAGAAATTATTTAAATTTGATCTTCTCGCAACTCCATCGGGTCCTTGCGATAATACTATCGCGTCTTATCCTGTTTTTCAATATTTACAAGAGCAACAAAAAGTTAAGGTTCTTGACGTGCCTTATTATCGCAACGATCGCTCCTTGGATTATTTCACCGGAGAGATTACGAATTTTGTAGACGAATTAGCTGATTTTCTTGGTCAAGAACCTAACGAAGAAAAATTCAAGAAAGCAATCGAATACGAAAATAAAAATATAACGCTATTGCGGGAATTAAACGAGTTAAAAAAGGCTTGTCCATGTCCCGTAGGATCGGGTGTAGCTCTACTTAACGCTACTATGAACGTAGCTTTACCTGCTCGACAAGAAAGGGCAATTTATTATGAAAAACTACTTCAGTACGCTAAGAAGTATTATAAACTGGGGATAAAACCAAATGATAACGAAGAGAAGATACGTTCTATCTGGCCTAATATGTGCATTTATTTTAAACCTAAATACGCAAATTTTTTAGACAGAAGGAGAGGAGTTACCATTTTATTTGATGTTTTTAATTATAACTTTCACGATCCAATTAATCTTAATAAAGATATTGACGATATATTCAAACAATTGGCTTTACAATGCCTCAATTATCCCATGGCTCGACAAGCATCTGGATACGCTAACCAGATGGTTGAAGATACGGTTTTTCTTTCAAGGGAGTATAAAGCTGATTGCGCCATTTTCACAAATCACATTTCATGTAAGAGCTTACAACCAATAGTTCAATTACTTAGAGAAGCATTAAGAGACGAGTTAGGAATACCTCTCTTGAGTATTGATGTTGATGTAGGCGACAAGCGAGTCAATCCTTTTCGGACTATTAAAAAAGAAGTTGATACTTTCTTAAAAACATTGTTTTAAAACTAAAGGAAGAATGAAACGCTTTTATTGAATAAAATTAATATAATAACAAAAAAAAAAGAAGAATGAAAAATCATGACATTCGATGAATTAATGAAAACTACCGAGACGCTCTCTAATCCATATATTGACGAGTGGAAGAAACAAGGTAAGAAAGTAATGGGTTATTATTGTACGTATACACCCGAAGAAATCTTACTTGCTGGAGACGTAATGGGCTATAGAATGAGAGGAACGGAAGCAGAAGGAACGAGTTTAGCAGATACTATAATGACTCGGTTTAACTGTTCTTTTATTAGAGCTACCTTAGATTTAATCATGAGTGGAAAATATAGCTTCCTTGACGGTTTAGTGTGTCAAAATAGTTGCGACCATGCACGTAGAATATATGATATCTTCAATTATAAGATATTGGGGCAAATGGAGGGATTTCCCAAAGATTACCCTTTATTCTTCTTATCCATACCTCATCTGGTTACTGAGAGAGGAGAACAATGGTTAAAAGACGAATTTGGGATATTTAAAACCAATTTGGAGAACGCAATAAATGTAAAAATCTCGGACGAAAAATTAAACAATTCTATTAAACTTCTCAACGAAAATCGAAGACTATTAAAAGAAATACATAAACTGAGGGTTATTGAAAAGCCGAAACTTAACGGCGCTGACATGTTAAAGATTAATATAGCAAACGCGGCGGTTCCTAAAAGTATCGTCAATCAAGAGCTAAAAAATTATTTTGACCAATTGAAAAATAAAGAGGGAATCTCTGATTATCGTGCAAGGATTCTACTCATTGGAAGCGTGATTGACGATCCCAGCTTCCTAAATATCATCGAAGGCGTTGGTGGGCTCGTAGTTTCTGACATGTTATGCTATGGTACGAGAAACTATTGGGACTTGACAGACGAAGGAACCTCTGATCCAATGGGGGCAATAGCAAAAAGATACAATGAAAAAATATCCTGCCCCCGAATGATGAATCGCCACGGGAATAGGTCCAAGTTTTTAAACGATCTCATTAAGGAAGCTAAAGTGGATGGAGTTATTGCGACGCGCATCGAATTTTGTGATACACACGGATGCGATAATATGATATTTGAGCACGAGTTAGAAGAAGCAAATGTTCCGATATTATCTTTAGACCGGGACTACTTTTTAGGCGATACTGGTCGTTTTAAAACTCGTTGTGAAGCATTCATCGAACAAATTGAATAAGATAATGGGTAACCTTTTTTTTTCTCTT
>JAEORV010000026.1 GCA_016840695.1 Promethearchaeota archaeon | reverse complement strand
TTCAATTCAATCTTTTAAGGTATTTTAAGGCAGGGTATCCTATTATATTATTTATTGGAATAGGTGTATTATTTTTTTGGATATTCCTCTCAGGAGTTATCTTAGTTCTAGCGTTAATTGTATTTTTCTTTTCACTCCCGGTTAATTACAGCTTTTTTCTCAATTTAGTAACTTGGCTCCTTATTATAGTATGCGTTCCTTTAGTATTATTATTTTTCTTCGTTACTCCTGGAGAAAGAGCTAATAAAGTTCCTGGGGCCGTGGACAATTTGAGTGCCGTGGCTGTTGTATTAGCTATGGGGCGATATTTAAAAAAACACGAGGAAATCCTTCCCAAAAACACGGAAATTCAATTATTATCCTTTGGATGTGAAGAGGCAGGATTGAGAGGGGCATATCGGTATGTAGAACGACATCTCGACGAATTAAAAAAATTTGACGCAGTGTGCGTGAACATGGATGGAATTCAAAGTACGAAAGCAACTCAAGTCGTTGAATATGAACCAACCACGCGAACAAAACACTCAAAAGAAGTCGTTCAAAAAATCTTACAAGCATCAGAACTTGCTGGTATCGAAGTAAAGGAATTAGGCGCGAGCACGGGAGCTAAAATTCTCGGGCAAATTAGTGGCGGTACTGATGCAACAGCTTTTTCGAAGTCTGGAGTTAAAGCAGCTAATATATCCGCAATGGAACTAAGGAAATTTGTAAAATTCTACCACCAACCAACTGACACGCTAGACATGATTGAAAGAGGCTCCTTGGACGATGTATTAAAAATTTGTATTGCCTTCTTAATGAACGAATCTAATGTAAAATAACCTTCCTTTTTTTTCTTATTTCTCTAAAGAACTATGATATAATGAGATAGAATAAAAAGAATCCTATCCTATTTACATATTAACTAATTATGATGAAACACTATAAGAGTTATTAAAATGAAACTTACAGAAATAGTAGGACTTAAGGCTGCTGATGCAAAAAAATTAGAGAAAGTAGGGATATCATCTGTCGAAGATTTAATTTTGTTGTCAGATAAGGAAATTAAAGTCTTAGCGAAAAAAACGGGAATCGCAGCAAAAAAAATAGATACATGGCAAGAACACGCAGAGCTGATGGGATTGGATGGAATTGGCCCAGTTTATGCAAGCCTATTGAATGAAATTGGAATTGATTCGGTCAAAGAATTATCTCGAAGAAATCCCAAGAGCACTTTTGCAAAAATAAAGGAATATGTCAAGGAAAATCCCGGTGTGATCCAAGAGCTTCCAACCCAGAAAGACGTTGAAGGCTGGATTAATCAAGCCAAGACTCTTTTTATCCCCATAGAACCAGGACCTGATGTACCTATAATCCCCGATACTCCAAGTTGGTTGCCTACACCCCCTAAAAAACCTGCAAAACCACAAAAAGAAAAAGACGATTATGGCAAGTATGGACCTGATTATTGGAATGGCAAGTGGGTAATGCAACCAATCATATATACGGGGCGTGCTTTAAGGGGAGAAGAGTATAACAAACAAATAGATGTGGACGTAAAGGCATTTATTAAGGACAACGACGAAATTCTAAATCACGTGATTGAGGAGGCTAAATTGAAAAAAGGCACTTTTAATGACACTGCTCACGCTTGTCAGAAATTTGTTAACGATTTTCTTTCCTATAAATTTGACGAAGAAACAGCGGATTGCGTGGAATTTTGGCAATTCCCTTTCGAAACAATACAATCTGGCATTGGTGATTGTGAAGATGGAGCAATACTTACCGCAGCTTTATGCATTAATGCCGGAATCCCTTCTTGGCGAGTAAAAAGTACTGGAGGAACCGTACTTGCGGATATTACGGCTCCCGCTACAGATGAGTCTAACTTAGGAGGGCACGGCTGGTGCATATATTTGGCAGATAGGGCAGATTCTGAAAGAGGTTTAGAATGGGTTATTCTTGATTGGTGCTACTTACCAGACCCCCAAATAAAAGTTGAAGATAAGCCATTAGCTAGGGACGGTGGTCAAGAAGGTGCATATAAAGAAGTATGGTTTACTTACAACGACGAATATAGCTGGGCTCCAGAGCAAATTGAGATAACAGAAAGCAGGATTAGCAAGAAGCGAACCGTGAAAAAAGAAGACGTTGTTGAAGTAAAAGAATTTTTAGAAAACATGATCAAAGATATCTTTAAAGACCATGACATCAAGATCGAGTAATTAAATAAACCGTTTTTGGTTATTCTACTTCTTTTTCATTATTTTTTTTTGATTTAGGCTTAACAATCATTATTATTGATATTATGACGATTATTGTACCTATCAAGTGATAAACCGTAAATACTTTTCCCAAGAGAAAAACGGAAAAAATTGCGGTTATGATTGGTGTTGGGGAATACAAAATCGTAGCTTTCGATGCATCAATGAGCGAAAGAGTCTTGTACCACATAAATAATCCTATTCCATAGACGGTTCCCATTGCTACATAATAGACAATATTGACAGGATTGAAAATAAGATTGACATTTTCCAGAGGAAATATTAAGAAATATGTTGAGAGGAGGAATGTTGCGCTAATTCCATTACGAATAAATACCATTTGAGTTGCTGTAGATTGATTTTTATCCAATATATATTTTTTCGTGATAACGTGGGCCAGCATCCAAATACAAGCAAGTATCAGGAGTAATAATACGCCTAAATTGAATTCTAGAAGGTTAAACGAACCTTGAGTAACGGCAATCATCAATCCAACTAATAATAAGAGCGAGAAAACAACTTGCGTCTTCTCCACCTTTTCTTTCATTATTAGAACACCAAACAATAGCGAAAAAATAACTGTTGATTTCTGGGCTAAGCTTCCATTTATAGAACCTGCCAATTGATAACCTGTCTGGAAAAGCAATTGACCAATACCAAAAGTAAGCCCAACATAAATTAAAATCAGTTTATTATTTCTCCATCCATGCAAGGAAGAATGATTTCTTCCCTCATTAAATTCCCCTTTCTTACTATTTACCTTGATCATTCTCCTATCTATTAGCATTATAGGAAAGAATACAATTGCTTCAACAAAACATGTCATGGCGGCAAAAAGATATGCGTCAATGCTATCTGGTTTTGATACTGCTACAACGGGTTGAAGACCTACAAATAGAATTCCTATTAAACCAAAAATTAAACCTTTCACATACTTGATATCGTCCAAGATAATTGTAAAAAAGTGGAAACGCATAAAAAATTTTGGAAAGTAAAAGTTAAACGAGTTTTTCTCAGCTCTATTTCTTTCTTTTCCAGTTTCATCTTAAAATTTACCGCTATCAAAAGATTTAAAACATTAAATTATTTACCATATTTAATATACACTCCATGGAGACGATAAGAAATGTACAAAAATTTCGCAATTTCGACTGAAAACCTTACAAAGAATTTTGGAGATGTTGTAGCTGTAAAAGATTTAAATATTAACATTCCTTTTGGTAAAACATATGGCCTACTAGGTCCTAACGGCGCAGGAAAAACAACCACAGTTCGTATGTTAAACGCTATAATCAGTCCAACTTCAGGAACGGCAAAAGTTGGAGGTTTTGACATCATAACACAGAGTAAGGATGTGAAGATGATTTGTGGATTCTTACCAGAATCACCTGGATTATATCAAAAACTAACCGCTAAGGAGTTTTTGGAATTTATTGGCGAGTTATATTATTTACCTAAAGAAATAATTTCTACTAGAATTGAAGAGTTATTGGATATCTTTGACTTAGAAGGTCGAGAAAACGATCTTTTAGAAGGATATAGCAGGGGTATGAAACAAAAGGTCTGTTTATGCGCTGCTTTAATTCAAGATCCTCAAATAATCTTCCTTGACGAACCAACTTCAAACTTGGATCCTGCTGCTACAAGAATGGTAAAGGATCTCATTTTAGATTTAACAAAAAAGGCTGATAAAACCATTTTTATTTGTACTCATTTGCTTGACGCCGCAGAAGAATTATGCGACTTAATTGGGATTATTGATAAGGGTGAATTGAAAGTTCAAGGAAGTCCAAAAGAAATAATTGAATCAGCAGGAGCACAAGACCTGGAAGGGGCTTACTTGAAAATCATGGGTGCCACCCGTATTGAAGATTTACTCGCTTGGAGGGAGGAAGGCTCTAATAATAATTTGAAAGAAAAAAAGAAAAGAAAAAAATAATATAATTACGAAATCAATGAGTCGTTGGAAAACCATTGCTAAAAGCGAAATAAGAAGGGGAACAAGCCGTTTCCGAAAACATAGAACCTGGTTTTTTGTAATAATTTATTCCATAATAATATTTTGGGCGCTTTTCTTGGCCCCGTTTCTAATAGAAATGCTTATAATGCCCGCTGTGGAAAGTATTAGCACGTGGCCAGTAGAAATTCTTCAACAAGCTGTAGCTTTAGTCATCGAATACTTATTAATGGCGTTCTTCTTGATGATAATGGTATATCCGATCAATACTGTATTTCGTAAAACTGAAATTGGTTTTAAAGAATTGATCTTAGCATCTCCCGTTTCGGCGGGTGATATATTCATCGGTGAATTTTTTGGCAAAATCCCTATATACATTGCCGGAGTTTTGATATTTGCTCCAATAATAACAGGTTTAATAAATCCGCTGGTTTCTTTGACATTCTTTCAATATCTCATTATTTATGGATGTATAATAGGTTTGGTAGTTTTTGCAATACTAATTGGGAATATAATAGCTTCATTCTTAGAACATAAAATTGCTAAAAGTGAGAAAGCAAGAGATCTAGGTAAGGTTCTAATGTTTTTAGTAGGAATAGGCATGGTCGTGTTAATATATTCACTTGAATTTTTCTTTCAATACCTCATGGAAAATCCACAGTTAAAAAACTGGTTAATGTTTCATCCCGCACTCTGGTATTCTAACATCATCTTGTATTCAATAAATCCCATCTTCATCAGTTCTTATCTTCTAAATATCTGGTCTAGCGCTTGGTTAGCTATTTTTATACCTTTTTTAGTATTATATATAGCTTACAAGAAGGCAGATGCATTTTTTACTTTAGAAGGTGGTATAGAAAAGTTTAGTTCCATAATTGAAAAAGAGGGAGCGATATATAAGCTCGTTAGAAAAGTAACTCCCCGAGATTGGTCAGGATTGGTGGTAACTCAATTAAAAGAATTTTTTCGGAAAAAAGAAAACATAATGAAATTAATCTATGTAATTGGATTAGTTGGTTTTATGGCTATTTTGTACATGTTCTTGAGTGATGAAGGATTGGACGCAGAAGCCAAAAGTATTTTTTCTATTACGATAATTTGGATGGCAGGAATGATGTTTTCGATAATAATTGGAAATTTTATCTTTGTAGGAAGCAAGGATATAGTTTGGATTTATAAAAGATCGCCAAGAGGCATAAAAACATTAATATCTTCCTATTTATTCGCCCAATTATTTCCTGTAATAATAATAGATATAATTTTGACCATTTTTATTTCAATCGTCTATCAATATGACCTCTTCTCTGTTGTTTTCTTTTTTGTGTTTTATTTAATTCAATGCATGACATCCCTTAGTGAAGCAATTGGATTACAAGCTTACATGCCCTCATACGAAGAAAAAGGGAGACAAATGTCTATTAACGTCTTTTTATTAGTAATATTGCAAATTCTTCCCTTCTTTTTAGGAATATTTGTCTTTATCTTTATTTTTCCGTCGAATCTTCCCCCTGCTCTATTAAAGATAGCTCTATTAACACCAATGATTCTAATATCAGTTGGACTTGCGGCAATATTGCTCTATTTTGGCATTAAAAAGCTAAATAAGCTCGAATAAAAAAAGAGAATAAAAAAAAAATAAGGTTGAAATAAGTATGATGTTATAGATAGCTTAAATGCTACCCGTTAAGGGTTCTAAAAAATCTTGTAGTAGCTCTGCAACTCCGCTATATTCCATGATTAACTGTAAGTTGCCTTCTATGGTTAAGTCTCCACTCATATACGCCCCTGTTGGATCTAGCTTTCCCGTAAAGAACAATTTTGCGTTGTTTACATCCGGTATCGTCATAGTGACGTCAGGGTCTTCAAGTACATCATCAACTGCAAATGAGTATTCTCCTGCATCAAATATCTGGTAACCTTTAATATTTTCCCCGATATTCCATTGAATTTTGGCTTCATATTCTTCTACTTCTTCCTTCATCTCCTCTTCTACTGCTGCTACCTCTTCAATTCCTTTACACATCATGTAAAATATGAATTTAGCTTGAAATTCGTCTTTATCCATTTTTATCACCCTTTACTCCATCAATCCTCCCAAGTAATTAGCGATACCTTCTAACATAAAGCTTAGTTCTGGAACCTTAGCAGCGTCTCCTGAAACTTTCACATCTTTCATCATAGTGCCCATATCTAGACTTCCCCCGCCTTCTGCTCCCTGCATGAGCATTGATAAGCCTTTACCAGCATCCTCGATTTCAATTTTTAAAGTTGGATTGTCAGGCCCAGCACCTTCGTATCCCTTAATTTCTCCATCTGCTATCTCTGTTACGAAAGATATATCGTCACCTATTTTCCAAACCATTGATACGCTTTTTCCTGCGAGTTTACTCTTAAAATTGTTATCAAATTTCGCAATTTCCTGCATTCCAAAGTTTAACGCATGCATTAATATTCTCATGCTTACCTTTTCTTCTTTAGACACATTGATTCCCTCTATTTTGTTTAATAATTTTGTATTACTATCCAATATTAATTATCATTAGTTTATATTTAAAACTTATAGTATTTTTTACTCCCCTAAGTATTAGAAATGCTCCTTCTCTATTCTTCTTTAAGTCTAATTATAATCACTATTGAGGTGATAACTATCACGCTTCCTATCAGATGGAATATTGTAAAAACCTCTGAAAGAAAAATGGTGGCAAAAAACGTCGTGATGAATAACGATGGAGCCATTAATATGCTAACCTTCGATACTTTAATGTAAGAAAGCGCTAAATAATAACAACATAAATCTATTCCATACACGATGCCCATTAAAATGAAATTATACAAGTTAATGGGATCGAGCAATAATATAAACGCGCGATTTCCAAAAAAAGCTAAGTACAAAACGAATAAAAAAATTCCGCTGATCAAATTTCTCATGAATACTAATTGAAATGGCGAAATTTCTTTCTTTTCCAAAATTGGTCTTGTTATTGCGTGTGCCGACATCCATAGCATGGTGGTTATTATTAATATGATTACGCCGAGATTGAACTCAATGAGGTTAAAAGATCCTCGAGTAATCGCGATGATAAGCCCAAAGAATAATACAAATGAAAAAATAATTTGAGTTTTCGTGATTTTCTCTTTATTTATTAAAAATCCGAACAATAACGCAAATATTAAATCCATTTTTTGAGCTAAAGATCCATTAATGGCTCCCGCTAACTCATACCCCCAAAAAAATAAGACATAAGCAAAAGCAAAATTAATTCCGAGATAAATAAATAACCATCTATGATTTTTAAAACCGTTTAAAAGAGAATTTACCTCCTGGATTTTCTCGTTTTCCTTAACAGAGTCTAAACTCTCTAGATTAGTCTTTAATCTTTTTCTTTCTAATAGCATTAATGGTAAAAATATCGCGCTCATGATAATGCTTGTCATTGCTCCGTAAATAAAGCTATCTATTTCAGCAGGGCGAGAATTCGCGATAATTGGTTCCAAGCTTAAAAACAATAACGAAATAATGCCATAAGCAATTCCTTTTGCGTAGTTTTTATTAGTCAAGATACTAATGAGAGTGTAAGCATTAATTTAAACTGTTTTAAATAGTGAAAAAGTCGAAAAAGCTCGTTTTTTCTTTACACTAGTGATAATTTAAATTATATTATGCATTCACTATCCTATGAATATAGATAAAAAATGGTTCTTGGAAAAAGCCAATGATTTCCTTCGTAATAATGAAGCAAATAGAATGACGGGTGTTGATGGGTCCTTGTTTTGGGAGCCTGATATCTTGTTAGGATTTGTTTCGGGAGACGATCCGATTTTTGAGAAGTATAAGGAAGTCGTAGGTCCGAAACATCTTACTCCCGCAGAGGCCTATTCTAAATATTGCATAAAAAATGGTATTTCAGCAACTACAGACAATCTCTCTGTTGTAGCTTATATCCTTCCCATGAATTCATTAACCAAAAAAGAGAATTTGGAATATTCAAAAGAATGGCCATCCGAAAAGTGGGCGCATACGAGATTTTACGGCGATAGATGCAATAAGGCACTTCAAGATCATTTACTCGAGGAATTAGAAAAGGAGGGAATTAATGGCCTCGCACCAATGTCTCCGAAAGGAGTAAAAAAAAGTGATTATCCTTCTAATAACTACCTATTTAAAGTCTATAATTATGAATATTCATCATGGAGTCACAGGCACATGTGCTTCGCAGCAGGTTTGGGCTCGTTCGGACTCTCTGATGGCTTTATTAGCGAAAAGGGCAAAGCAATGAGGTGCGGAAGCATCATTGTAGATTATAAACTACCCTCTGATGCGGCGAATCGACCACCTGACACGGAACCATATAATAAATACTGCCTAGAGTGCGGTGAATGTATTAAAAGATGTCCTGTAGGCGCAATCTCTTTTAAAGAAGGTCACGACAAGGTGAAATGCAGGGAAATGGTTACGAGTACGATACCTTACATTAACCAGAATTACCACATCCCAATTTATTCATGTGGTCTTTGCCAAGTTGGCGTTCCGTGTTCAAATGGAATTCCAATTAAAAAATAGTAAGAGACCTAAATACTTCTTTTTCTTATTTTTTAATTGAAGATTTAAAAACCTAGACAACCTAATCTATAATTAATCATTAAAAGGATTATTTGGTGAAAAAAGATGGTTCTTTCAGAATTAGGATGGTTTAACGGCATAACCGCATTAATCAGCATGTTGCTTTCTCTTTTTATAGGGATAATTTTCATGTATAAATCAAAAAAATTAGGTGCAAAACTACTAATGATTGCCGGCGTAATGGTAATAACCATAAGTGGATTATATTTGGGGGTTAGTTTTGATTTTTTATCATATGTTCTTACAAACGCTAACATGGAAAACACGTTCGGGCTTCGGGGTATAATGAGCTATATATGGGTACCATTAATCATCATCCTGGCTTTATATCTCGGCACGACCATAATGGAAATTAAAAAGAAATGGGTGATACTAGGAATTTATATTGGGTTGGCTGTTGTGTACGAGTATTTCTTAATATTTCACGCAAACCAATCATTTGACTTTGGTTACGCTGCTAACGAGTTAATTGATACGAGCTTCAACGATCTCTATCCTACCTTCATTTTAATCGTAGTCTTTTTACTTTCAGGATTCATTCTTGATGGAATTGGTTTTTTAATTAAGGCTAAACAAGCAGTTGGCGTTTTAAGAAAGAAATTCATATATTTATCCTTTGGAACCACTATTTTTGTCGTGTGTGGTGCCATTGAATCATTATTTTCACTCCCTGTCATATTAGTCGTAGTTAGGAGCGGAATGATAAGTAGCGCATTTCTATTTTACTTTGGATTAAAAGCGTGATTAAAAAAGGATTAAAATGGAATTACAGCTTCTTTTTCGCTTTTTCAAGATAATCGTTGGCTTTCTTGAATTTTCCTAATTCTGCTAGAGCTGTCCCGCGATTAAAAAAATATTCGGGATTTTCGTCGTCTATGGCGAGGGCTTTCTTAAAACACTTGTTAGCTTCGACAAAATTTTTGAGTTCACTGAGAGCCATCCCCATCCCGTTCCACGCTTCGGCAAACTTATCTGGATTAAGTTGTATTGCCTTATCAAAACACTTGAGCGCTTGATTGCATTTTTTTTCAGCTAATAGCGCTTTTCCTTTTCCTATCCAAACACTGCAAATATTGCTATTGATTTTTAACGCCTCATCATAGCATTTTACAGCATTCTCAAATTGCTCAGCTGTT
>JAEORV010000025.1 GCA_016840695.1 Promethearchaeota archaeon | reverse complement strand
CAAATAAAATAGTTGTTGCAGACGGGGGAGATTCCAGTAGCACTCACATGACCATGAAACTAAACGACGTGTTTAGGCTAGAAGAATACGGTGTAGAAGTAATTGATTTAAATAAAGATGATCGCGTGAATAATATCAAAATTCCAAATCCTTTTGTCCTGAAAGAGGTGAACCTTGCGAAAACTGCCTGGGATGCGAGTTGCATCATATCTGTCCCATCATTGAAAACACATTCAATGGCCGAAACTACATTGAGCATGAAAAACATGATGGGTACAATTTTACCAAAAGGCATAATGCATTCGAATATTCACGAGAAAATAGCCGATCTCACCTCGCTGGTGAGACCTAAAATGAAATTTCAACTGATTGATGGAATAATTGGCTCCGAAGGTTCGGAAATAGGAGGTTCCCCTGTGAGGATGGATATCATCGTTGCTGGCGATGACCCCGTGGCAGTTGATTGTGTGGGAAGTGCAATAATCGGATATGGTCCAAAAAGAGCAAAATATTTACAATACTCGGAAAAAAAAGGATTAGGTACCGCTAACATGGATGAGATAGAGATTATCGGGGCCAGTATAGAGGATGTGTATCGAAAGTTCTAAAAATTTTAAAATTTCATAATTTGAATTGAAATCGAGCATTGAATTATAACAAGAAGATATTTATTCCATTACTTCTATTATGGTGATGTAAAAATCGTAAAATATAACTGATGAATCTTCTCAATGTAGTACGAATTCCTAATAAAACAAGGTGAAACATATCGAAGACATTGTTATTGACAACAAGATGTATCTGAAGCTCCTTCATCTATTAAGAGAGAAAACTGGATTAAATTTTGAATATTATAGACGCCCTTTTATAGAAAAAAGAATAAAATCACGAATGATTCGAGTAAATAGTAGGACTCTGAACGAATACTATGATTATTTAATATCAAAAGACGGAGAAGTGAAAAAATTTGTTGACGGATTTACCATAAATTACACCTTCTTTTTTCGAGATTATGACGTGTTTGAAACCTTTCAAGATTTTTTTATCGATGGCCTGAACATTAATAAAGGAGAGATTCAAAGTAATATCAAGCCAGATCATAATAAACTCGCCAAGTTCAGTTCAAAAGCGAATAGAGCAAGGGCCATGATAAAAGAAAACGGACCTTCAAGTAGACCTAGCTCGAGTTACGTTGATATTTTCATCTTTCTTAATCAGCTCTCCTTTTACAGAAAGATACTGAACGCTAAAAATAAAAAAAATAAAATCCACATTTGGTCGTGTCCTTGCGCTACTGGAGAAGAACCATATTCAATAGCCATGATTTTAGACAATCTCGAACAACAAGTTAAGGATTTCCCCCAGTATAAGATTGTTGCATCGGATATTGCCCAAGAAGCCATAAATAAAGCTAAAAGAGGCGTGTATTCTGACGATTCCATGAAGGAAATATCAGATTATTTTGAAAATAAATACTTCACAAGGAAATCAACTCATTTTGGACATGAAAACATCATTAACGAACGAATTAAAGATAAAATCGATTTTGTTGTTGAAGACGTGACGAAAGGACATGATAGACCGTATAGATATGATATCATTTTTTGTAGATATTTATTAATATATTTTAATCGCCAAAATCGCGACCGATTCCTGCGCATCATGGAAAATCAGCTTGAAGAAAATGGAATACTAATTTTGGGAAAGACAGAAACGTTATTTAACGAGTTTGGCTCTTTAAGGCAAGTCGACTCGCGTAACCATATTTATATAAAATCAAAAAATAGATTATATTAGATGGCATTGACAATAGAAGAAAAACTTATCATTAAGCAGGTTTCATTCGATAAATTAATCAAGTTATTGAAAGAAAAAACTGGATTGAATTTAGATTACTATAGACGTACCTTTATTTTGAGAAGGTTGAAAGCCCGAATGATACGAGTAGCCTGCACTGATCTTGATAAATACAACACGTTTTTGCTATCGGATAAAGAGGAACTCAGAAAATTTGTCGAAAGCTTTAACATTAATTATACTTATTTTTTTAGAGATTGGGAGGTTTATGCAACCTTCCAAAACCTATTCCTCAAAAGCCTGAATTATGACGACGAGATTTTTATCAACAGGTTAAGGCCGAATCAACCTCTTAACGACGAAAAAATGCCTAAAAGAAAGATTAACCTTGAACAACCGATTAAATATCATGAAACTCTTTTTTCTAACTTAGAAAAACTGTCGCTGTATAGAAAAATAAAAAGTAAGCGGAGTGTAAATCCTCCTATCTATGTCTGGTCTTGTGCGTGTGCTTCTGGGGAAGAACCCTATTCTTTAGCAATATTATTGAACAATTTAAAGCATCACTTTCCAAAATTTCCAAAATGCGAAGTTATTGCTTCAGATATAGATACTTTTACCATTGAAGACGCCAAAAGAGCAATATATGGAGAAGAATCTATTAGAAATGTCTCAGAATATTATCTCAATAAACACTTCAGGTTAAATAATACACCTCAAGGCATGAAATATCATTTATCAAACGATATAAAAAAGAGCATCACGTTGGTGAACGAAGACATAACTAAAATTCGCACGCATCCATGGAAGTTTGACGTGATCTTCTGCCGTAATTTATTAATTTACTTCAATATTGAAAACAGAAACAAGTTTTTAAGAATTATCGAAAAGCAATTAAGCGAGGGCGGGCTTTTAATTTTAGGAAAAACTGAATCCTTGTTTAACACTCATGGACGGTTGAAAATAATCGATCCAACGAATCACATTTACATCAATACTAGTTCTAACGAAACTTTTACGTAGATAAGGTTGATAATTTGAAATTTAAATGACTTCATTTCAAAATAAGATTAAATAAAAAAATGAAAGATTAAATGAATTTACGATAACCTTATAGCTTTTTTTAAGATTTTATTTGCCCTATCCCTGATTTTCAGAATTTTTTCTGAAGAGATTGATTCTTCCATGTGGTTTAAAGTTATGCTCAGGGTACCTCCGTGAGTCACAACGCCTAAAACCAACTCGGTGTATGGCGAACAAGAAGGCATCAATATGAGATTCTTCAGGATTAAATCTCCGTACTTTTCTGGAAAGTTCGTTTTACCAAGGTTGGTCATAATTTGAGCCAATCCGAATCCTTTTGATAGCCGTTTCTTGACCATTTTGTTTGCTAAATTTTTTTCATCTGATATAAAGGCGTTGATTTTTTCGTAGCTCTTTGAAGTTGGTGGTATTAAATGACCAAAAGCCGCGAAAAATTGTGCTTCTATTAAGGTTGAGCTTAGATTAAGTGCGTTTAGAGTACCAATTAATACCTGTTTTTGTACCTTTTCTGGACCTGCTTTTTCATGAATTTTTTTTACGGCGTCCCAGAATGATTCCTTCGCAGAGTATTTAAATTTCAATTCCATCCCTCCCGCAAAAAAACCAAATTGTTCTCCTATTGGATTCTTGAGAAAATTACGTAAATTTACCGCAGATGCAAATTTTTCTAAATATTTCTGTGATTCTGGAGATAACTGGTTTTGAGCAATTGCAAAAGCGGTAATCAAGGCACTGTTCACCGTAAACCCATTTTTGCGACAAGCCAAAATCAATGCTTCTGTATCTTCTCTGGAGAGCTCGTATAAATGAGCCTTGTATGTATAATTATCCCAAAATACATCGTGTAGCGCGTAAAAATCGTTATAGTCAACGAGGATCTCGCATTTTTCCCATTTCTTGTTGATCGTATTACCGAGGGTTCGCATCGCTAAACTTGGCTTGATATCTGAGGGAATACTGTCTTTATTAACAATCGGAGCAGCTGGGAGCAGTTCAACCCTCTTAGAAGGGTCTCCTAAATGCGTCATGATGTCTCTTGCTAAATAGATCAATGACATGCCATCGCAGATCACGTGCTGGCAAAATATTATTAGGTCAGAGATTTCAGCAGAGTGTAATAGAATGAACCGAATCAAAGGACCTTGCTCCATATTGAACGGAATTTTGTGTTGATGGATGATTTCCTCCCTCCATTGGTCGTCAGAGGTGCGCTCCATCACTATTATGGGTATTTCAATACTATTATTTGCGACAACAAATGTTTTTTTTCCATCAAGCTCCACATGGGCGTTGAGTATTGGGTGTCTTTGTAGCATTTTTTTTATAGTTTGTTGTAATCCATCAATAGAGACATTCCCAAGGATGGTTGCTATGACGGAAATGTTCGAATTGGGTGCTTTTGCGTGCGTTCGTTCTCTCTGATTTAATTCTCGTCTTATTTCTTGAAAATGTTGCTTGATTAATACTTCTATTTTAATCACCTTTTTATAATTTTCAATTCTAATGAAATTTCATATAAAATGAATAACCTCACAATGATATTAGAAAATAACCTATTTAAATGTTCTCACTTTTAATGAAGTTTCACAAAAAGTGGAATAACATTTAAATATGAAGAAAACAATATAATTATTATAGGATGCAGGAACAAGAAGATTCAATATTTTATAAAGGAAGAATTAAGGAAATAGAGAAAGCTCTCATTCAATACGTGGTAGATGTGGGAAAGACTAAGAGATCTGAAATGGAATCTCACTTACTAGCATATCTTTTGTTCCATCCTAAGCTCACTCAAGCTCAAATGCGTGCGCTTTCGTTGGAGTATTACAAAAAAAAGTCAAAATCAGGAATTTCAACAGGAACGATCTCGTCATTCGTGAAAAAATACGAAAAATTTCGAGTACTTCATCGTGAAAAAGAAAAGTCTGGTAATAATTATACATATTTCTACTCTTTTCGCGGATCTCTTACAAATTTAACCATGACTGCACTCTACGAAGCAATTGCAATGATTTATGAGATGGTTGAATTTTTTAATAAAAAAATTGATTCTTTAACAAATTTAAACTCAAAACATAAGAACAATGATATCTTTCCCATTATTTTATTGAGAACTAAGGAGTTGATAGATTTTTGGAGCGAATATGAAGATCTAGTAGAACATTTAAAAAACTCTTTTCCAGATATGCCACAAATTCCTTCTAAAAGGGGATTTTTCAAAGACATCGAGGACTATTCTGCCGATTTACGCTTGGAAGATATAGAAGAAGAAATAATAAAAGTATTGTCTGAAACAACAGGATTCACGGTTAAAAACGATCAATATACAAGGATTCTATCCTATTTCATAATTAGAAAGCAACTAACTCAAGAAGATGCTAAAAAATTGACGGGATTTTCTACGGGATACATCTCTCAGGCGCTTAATTATCTAATTGAGAACGAATTAATTCAAAAAGTAAAAATAAAAGGTGTTAGAAAGCCGTTCTACGTCGTTGAGTCCATTAAATACAACTATTTCTTGAGGTTTTTTAATCGACTTAACTTAACATTCAATAAAAAACCAGTATTAGATGAATTACTTCGTGAATTAAGAGAAAAAGAAAATCAAATGAAGCATCTGAATGGATATGCTTTTATAAGAAGTAGATTGGAAGAACTTTTGGAATACTTCCCTTTAGTGGAAGATTTTATTGGGATTCTTCACACGGAATTAGAAAAACTTAATAAATATAGGAATGCTGAAAAAATTTAAATGACATTTTTAACTACTTTAGATATCTTACTTAGAAAAAAATATCTACTTTTATAACTTTTTAAACTTTAAGTAAGATACATGCATAGGTAGCCAAGGTGGCGTAGCCCGGGAACGCACCAGACTGAAGAATCATTTCAGATTTTAGATATCTGGGTATCGAGGGTTCAAATCCCTCTCTTGGCACCATTAAATAAAGAAATTTAAGATGATAATTCAAGAAATATTAGCAAAAAGCATCCTGACAAGAAGTAACATTCCAAGCGTGGATTTAGTTGTGAATCCATACGTGGGGTGCGAGCACGGGTGTATCTATTGCTACGCTGAATTCATGAAGAGGTTTACCAATCATCATGAACCTTGGGGCGCTTTTCTCGACGTAAAAATAAATTCACCAGACTTAGTAAAACCGCGAGGGCAATATCGTGGTAAGAACGTGTTATTAAGCTCCGTGACAGATCCATACCTCCCCCACGAGAGAAAGTACGAACTTACCCGCAAAATCCTTGAAAAATTAGTTCCACATCAGCCATCGCTAACCATATTGACAAAATCTGAACTGGTGACAAGGGATATCGATATATTGAAAAAATTTAAAGATATTGATGTGGCCATATCGATTTCCACGTTAAATGAAGAATACATGAAACAACTCGAACCTCGCGCTTCGATCCCTTCAAGACGATTTGCTGCGTTAAGAAAATGTAAAGAAGCTGGATTGAAAACGCACGTGTTTATATCACCAATCTTTCCTTACATGACTGACATCGAAGAAATAATGAGATACGCCATTGATTTTGTAGATTACTTCTCGTTCGAAAATTTAAATGTCAGACCGCATAACCGCAAGAGAGTATTTGATTTTATAGAAAAGAATCGACCGGACTTATTAGAAAAATATAAAACTATCTACAACACACCGCACGATAATTCGTATTGGGATTTATTATCGGACAAAATCGTTGAGCTTAGTAAAAAATATAAAATTGAGTGCGTGAATCATTTTCACCAAGGAGGATTTTCGAAATAAAATATTTTTATACTTTCCACTCTATTATGTACTATTAACTGAAATTAATCTTTTGAGTATTGTAAAATGACTTCTACACCTAAAAAAATCCTATTTATTGGAATTGATCAATCCATACCCTATCTCCTCAAGAAATTCATGGATAAGGATGTATTGCCAAACATTAGCAAGTTAGTTGAAAGTGGCGTGATCGGCGAGGGCTTGTCGTGTCCTCCCTGCGACACTCCTACAAATTGGGCAACGCTTGCCACGGGAGCAACAACGGCTGTCCACGGTGCCACGAGCTTCTACCTTCATCTCCCAGGCGAACCATTTGAACTTGGGCCTAAAATTAGATCAAGAACTTCTCTCTCTCGATATGCTGGAGCAGAATATATATGGGACACGGCAGAAAAGAATGGAAGGGTTCCTTTCGTCATAAATTATCCCGCTGGTTGGCCGAGTGACTTCAAAAAAGGAGCAATGAGCCTCCTCACTTGGCCACTTCCCGAATCGCTCCCTAGAGAGCTATCGTACCCTGCCACTTTAAAATTTTCTACTGAACCTTCGAAACCAAGTTTACAAATCACTCAAGCGGAAGCTGACCCTGGAATGTTTAATAGCAAGTCACCCTTGCTTCAAATCGCGATTGGCGTGAAAAACAGGCACGTTGTACAAGCACCAGTTCTTAATGGATATATAATAGATTCAGAGGGAAATGGATACGATTCGCTTGCTATTGCTAACGGAAAAGGAGAAGATTGGCAATTATTGAAGATGGAGCAGTGGAGCGACTGGATATCGGTAGAAGTTGAATCAAACCAGGGAAAATTGCCCTGCCTTTTCAAGGTACAAATCGTTGAGATGGCAAGCGATGGAAGTAAATTGAATCTAAAGCTCACGAGCTATTATAACACGAAAGGATGGACGAATCCGGAAGATTTTGGCGAAAAATTAATCCGGAATGCAATAGAACACGATTTAGGAAAGGAAGAGAAAGTTGATTACATGATCTCTGGAGAAGTGAAAACCTATCTCTTCCGTGCGAGGAGGGAAGCGTTAACCTTAGCACGCGCCATTAAGTATGCTAAAGGTTCGTTAGGATGGGACCTTTGTTACTTTCACATTCACTTGTTAGATGCCGTGAACCATCGAACCCTTGCTGTATTGCACGAGGATTCTCCGTTTTATACCGAAAAAGCCGCCACTAAGGCTCTTGGTTATGTTCAAACCGCTTATCAAATTGTAGACGAAATGGTAGGATTACTCTTGGAATCGTGCGTGGACGACGAAACCGTGGTATTCTTCCTCTCAGATCATGGTGCCATGCCCACGTGGAGAATGGTTAATGTTCCCTTAGCTTTAGTCCGCTCGAATCTTTTGAATTATAAATGGGACAGTAAAAAACAAAAATTGGTTGTTGATTGGAATAAAACTCTAGCGTTCCCCTATTTGGAACCTCCATATGTATGGGTCAATCTCAAGGGAAGGGATCCTCAAGGAATTGTGAGTACCGGAGATTACGAATCAGTAAGAGATCGGATAATACAAGCTCTTTATCAAATGAAGGATCCAGAAACGGGTGACCCCATTATTAAACTTGCAATTCGAAAAGAAGAGGCTGCTGATTTAGGACAAGACGGAGAAAGGATTGGAGACGTCGTGTATTTTTTAAATCCCCCGTTCACCTTGTTTGATGGTGCCTTAGAACAGCTCGATCCTTCAGAACAACCCCCAGAAATTCTGGTTAAACCTGAAGCCTACAATGTTGAGGTGAATTATGCCGCTCACGCGTATTATCTTCCCGATGCTAAACTTGGAGAATATTCTATTAGTGTTCCAATAATCGTGAATGGTTCGGGTATAAAGAAAGGCTTCAAGCTAGAAAACCCAGTACAACTTATCGATATTGCACCCACTATAGCCCATTTACTTCAAATTCCCGCTCCAAGAAACTCAGAAGGTAAGATCTTAGACGAAATATTGGATTAAATTTTAATTATTAGGGTCAAATCTGACGCTAGTATTATCTTCATTCAATTCAAAAGTAATTTCCAGCTGGAAGATGTTATCTGCGTCGATTATAAGAGAGTGCTTGCCCAACGTGAAGCGAGCTAAATCTTCATCTTCAAGTTTTGCTAGGAAATTGATCGTATCTCCTAACGCAACCGTCCTACCGCCAAATTTTCCCACCATGATTTCGTCAAAGGTAAAGCACTCTCCCTTGTGGTATACCGTAAATCGCTTTTGAAGGGATTCGGGCGTGATTATTTCGTTAGAGATGTTTATCGTCTCGCCATCGAGCATTATCCTACCGTATTCAGAGAGGTTAAAACTTCGCCCGTTAAAGTCTTTCATTCCAATATCTCTAAGAGCAATCTCTTCTGGCATGACGAATGGCATGACCACGTTAAAAGCCCTGATTTGAACTGAATCCACCTTTCCATCTCCAGTCGTGTCAACCGTGAGGATACTCTCTTTAGGGGGGAAAATCTTTTTGATCAAAACTCTCAAAGCGGATAGATCGAACGGCATGATTTTATAAACAAGGAATTTTTTAAATCAAATTCAAGAAAATAATATTGAATACAGTATATAAAGAAATTCCTAATCATTATCGTATTAATGTTATTTTCTTCGTTCTCTTAATGTGTAAATTTATATACCAAAACTATAATATTGCATATAATTAAGTAACTTTTTTTCTAAAAAATTTGAGGATATGAGCATGAAAATTAAAATTCCATCGATGATTTTTTACGGGGCCTTAAAATTCTTGTTCTACATTGTTCTACCACTATTTATAATTTCTCTCCTTGAAATATATTTTCCTATAATGGAGTTTAGCGACGCATTTGTCATTGGTATTATAATAATTGGTGTTATTGGAACTATATTATCTGTTCTTACTCATACGTTTAAAAAGGATACTGTTGCTCACGGATATACGAAGATCATCGATTCTCTTTATTCGGCCATTTTTACTTTCTATATCTTCGGAGGGTTCACGGTAGGCGATGGATTCGGGAATTTTGGAATAAGCACGAGTCTCATGGGATACGCTATTTCAGCAAGAATTGGAATTCAAGTCATCGCTTACCTAACATTGATCAGTGCTTTAATTAATGTTGGTCAGCACGTTTTTAAAACGGCTGAGTTAAAAAAGGATAAAGAGTATAACATAACTATCAAGAGGAAATTTCGAGCGAGTAAGGCTTTTAGAGTAGTGGGATTGGTGACATCTATTATACTTGCGGGTTATATTGTCAGCATTCCCCTAAGTGCTATTAATATTAGAGCGAATTTAGAAGGTGATGGTTTTGATTTTGATTATGACTTAGGACCAGATCCTTTCAATTTTACTGACGGCGATACGGTTACCATGTATTTGATGTTTAGCATACATAATTATGGAGCGTGGTCCATTTTTGATGTGCGTCTTGATGTTGATATCATGCTTCCTAATAGCACGAGGATAGGTGGATCTCCTGATCGAGATTATAATTTCTTGCACTACACATCGACCACGAGTGAAAATTTCTCAATGAGTATTGATCCAGTATATGTTCCTTATTTGGTTGTAACTGCCACAGATCTATTGTTTGAACTCTCATTTGAAGGAAGATACGCACAAATAAATTTAGAC
>JAEORV010000024.1 GCA_016840695.1 Promethearchaeota archaeon | reverse complement strand
GTATAAAAAATTAAAAGATAAAAAATATCGTACACAAATACTAACCAGAATAATTGAAATTTTGTACATTTCTAGGGGATAGTGCATTCGAAATGATCGGAGCAAATCAATCACAGGTTTATGATTATAAAAATCTTGAAATAACTATAGAAAAATTAAATGTCGTGGCAATTCTAAGGGTTAATAACTATGATTCCCAAAACGTGCGTGGAGGAATTCATAGAATTTTAGAATTACTAAATCCTTCATTCTTACACGAGGATTTGAGCAATAAAATAATATTGTTAAAACCCAACGTTTTAGCGCCAGACAAAATGGCGTATACGAATAAAGTAGTTGTTGAAGAAATTGCGCTACTATTCAATGAAATTGGAGCAAAAAAAGTATTAATTGGTGATAGTACCATGACCGAATCTATTACCTCAATGGCTCATAAACGCTCAGGATTAAAACAAGTAGCCGAGAATGTAAACACTCGCATGATAAATTTTTTATCGGAAGAATATGTGAACATTTCACACGATTCTTTTAGAGTCAACGAAGTAGTTCGCATTCCAAAAAGCGTTGTGGAAGCTGACATAATAATCAACATCCCTAAAATGAAGACTCATACGGGTTATATTTTTACAGGCGCAATAAAAAATTTCTTTGGATTAGTACAAGATAAATTAAAAATGCATAGCATATGCAAAGATAAGAAGAAATTCCAAAGAATGCTAGGGGATATTCACAATGCTGTTTTGTGTACTGGAAAGGATGGAAACACAAAACCAGTACTCCACATCATGGATGCAATTGTCGCAATGGAGGGAAAAGGTCCAAGAAGTGGAAATCATAAGCCATTTCACTGCCTTATTGCTTCTTTTTCACCAGTAGCCCTAGATTCGCTAGCGTATACCTTAATGGGCGGGAATCCAAATGATTTAGAAGCAATAAAATCATTAGCATCTCGTAATTTATGGGTTACAGATATAGATGATTTAGTTATATTGGGCGACCAATGGGAAGAGTTTAAACAAAAAGCGAAATTACCTCCGCTAAAAAACCTCCAAACCAAACGAACCGCAGGATCTTTTCTAGAAAGATTAGCTGTTCCAATACTTAATGCGTTCCATCCAGAAATAAAAATTTCTCATAAAAAATGCATCCAATGTAATGCGTGTAGCACCCATTGTCCTACAGGAGCAATAAAACGAAATGACTTTCAAGATAAAATGATCATCGATAGAAAGAAATGCATTAATTGTTTCTGTTGCGGAGAAATATGCCCGAATGACGCCTTAAAGACTCAGATTTCAATAATTAGAGGATTATCTAATGGATTGAAGCATGTTATTAACCCAATTGCAGATTTTGGAAATAATTTTAGGATTAAAACTGATCTTCGTGGTAGTTTAGGCCCTTCTATAGGATTATCTTTTAAGAATTGGATGAGGTTATTTACCACTAAAGGCCTAAGTACCTTTAAATATTATTATCCCCGGATTTTTCTCTTGAATTTAATAAACACATTTCAAGCTCCCTTGAAAATTACAGAATCTTTGAAATATAATAAGCTCATTAAAAATGTTAAAATTAAAACATCTCCGATATTCATCTTAGGTCACTGGAGGACAGGAACAACTCACATTCAAAATTTATTGTGCCAGGATCCTCAATTTGGGTATATTTCACAGTTGCATGCTACTTTTCCAAAATCCTTTATGAATTACAAGGTTCTAAGAAACTTTCTCAAATTATATTTGCCCGAAACTAGACCAATGGATAATATGAAACTCGGAGTATATTCTCCAACAGAGGAAGAAATGGCTTTAGGTAACTTATTTCCATATTCCTTTTACAACGGTTTTTATTTGCCAAAAAATATGATAGAAAATTATAACACATTCATTAGGTTGAAAGGAGGTTCCAAAAAAATAATCGAACAATGGAAGGAACAATATTTACACTTGCTCAAAAAAGCCACATATGTCTTTAACGGAAAGCAGTTGATTCTAAAGAATCCTGCGAATACAGCAAGGATAAAAATACTCTTAGAAATGTTCCCAGACGCAAAATTCATCCATATTTATAGAAATCCGTACGTAGTGTTTCAATCAACTGTAAACTTCTATAAGAAAGCAATTCAACCTTTCATGCTGCAGGAAATATCAGACAGACAACTTGAAACAAACATCCTAAATATCTACAAAGAAATGATGACAGATTATTTCAAGGATAAAGATTTAATTCCCGAAGATAACTTGGTTGAGGTTAAATTTGAAGATCTCGAAGAGAATCCTATTGAGGAGTTAATAAAAATATATAATAAATTAGAGATTGAAAATTATGATATCGCTAAACCAAAATTTGAAAATTATTTGGATTCTATCAAGGGATATAAAAAAAATTCATATCAATTTTCTCCAATAAAAATTTCAGAGATAGAGAAAAACTGGAATTTTACTATAAATAAATGGAAATATCAAGTACCAAAATAACAAAAATAAAGAATAAATCATGCCAGCTGCAAATACATTTGTAAGTATATTATTAGCTCCGTTTTTAATAATTGCCATTTTCGCGACCTTCAAGTTCAAGTTCAAGCTTTTACGAGGGACGACAGAGTTTCAAATCCTGTTGCTCGTGTGCGCGAACATGTTGATACTCTTGGAGCTCGCAATGATAGTGCTAAATTTCTTTCAAGGAAATATTGTCGTGACGCTCACTCTATACCCGATTGCCATCGCGTTCACGATCTACGTGTTTATTTACATCATTAAGGAGATACGGAGCAAGGAAAACACAATCAAGACTCAAGCGAGTAATATCTTTGATATCTTACAAATGGGCGCAAGCTCATCTGTGAATGTAGCTAATATCGCTACAGAGTTGGTTTCAAGTTCAAGTGAAATTAATGCTTCAGCAGAGCAAATTGCTTCTACAACACAGTTAACTACGAAAAATGTAAATCAACAAGCGATAAATCTAGCAGAAGTTAATAAAATGGCACAAGATATAAAATTAATAGCACAAATAATAACCAATATCTCAAAACAAACGAATCTACTTGCGTTAAACGCCAGCATCGAAGCAGGCAGGGCAGGAATACATGGTGCGGGATTCGCAATTGTTGCTGAAAAAGTACAAGCGCTAGCTGAACAATCAAAGAATTCCGTGGAAAATACAAATAAAATCGTATCAAGAATTACAGAGAGAATTGAACAATCTTCAAATGTTAGCATGGAGTTATCTCATGCAATGAACGAAATTAGCGCTGCTGTTCAAGAACAAACTGCTGCCTTAGATGAGATTACTGCAACTATCAATCAATTAGGAACCCATGCTCAAGAGCTTAAAGATAACTTAAATAAATATAAAAATATTAATTTCTCAGAAAAATTAATAAAAAACTGAAATCACTGAGAGAGATCGAGAGAGAATTCCACTTCACCATGAGAGAGATTTTTAAAGGTAACAGGGAAGTCTAGTTGATTTACAACATGGATCATTGGCTTATTTTCCATCAATACAGTCCCCATTAATTGCTTTATATTATGCTCTCGTGCGATTTCGACTAAATAATTTATCAACAAGGTCGTTATTCCCTTTCTGCGCCAATCTTTGTGAACAACGCATGAGATCTCTGCGACAGATGGTTTTTTAGTCTTAAAATATGCAGCAGATGCGACCAGTTTTTGCTCGCCCTCATCCATTGCTTCACCCACTAAAATCATCTTCGTGTCGTAATCAATGTTCACGAGTGGTTGCATTCGCTTATGGCTAAAAGAGTGCACGCGACTGAAAAATCGTAAAAATCTATCTCGATCATCCATTGAATAATAGAGTTGTTGCAGCATTCTTTCGTCGGTTGGCTTAACTGGACGTACCTTTAATTTAAAATCATCTTTTAACTTGATATAGGTCTCATATTTTTCTGGATACACGCTAATTCTTCCTTTAATAGATTTAGGTAATCTCTGATCAGAATACACGTAATTCAGTTTCTTCGCATACTCTAAGAGACCTTCCCGGAAATCTGGATGGGCAATATTGATTAATTGAAGTACTCGTTCTCTTATTGATTTGCCAAATAAATAAGCCACCCCATATTCCGTGACGACATAATGAACGTCACCACGCGTGATGACTACACCTGAGCCCGGATTGAGATAAGGAACGATCCGTGATATGACCGTCCCATCTTCGAGTAAAGCCGTACTCGGCATTACTGTTATTGGCATTCCTCCTTCGGAACGGCTTGCCCCACGCATGAAATCCACCTGCCCCCCAATCCCTCGGTAAAATTCATGACCTATCGAATCTGCGTTTACCTGACCCGTGATATCAACCGATAATGCGGGATTTATGGATACTTGCTTCTTATTTTGTGCTATTATGAAAGGATCGTTTGTATAACTCGTCGGATGAAATTCAAACATAGGATTGTCGTCTACAAAATCGTAAGCTTTTCGTGAACCAATAACAAAAGAACAAATTACCTTACCCTTATTAATTGTTTTTTTGTCGCAATTTACAACCCCTTCTTCGATAAGATCAACCATTCCATCGGAAAACATTTCCGTGTGGATCCCTAAATCTTTTTTATCCTTTAACCTTGCGACTACGGCATTAGGAACAATGCCAACCCCTGCCTGAATCGTTGATTCATCTTCAATAAGGGAAGCAACGTTTTTCGCAATTTTCTTTATCACGTAATTAGGTTTATCGTATTTAAATTCGATTATGTCGTGATTTGTAGGAACAAATCCATCGATATTGTCTATGTGAATAAAAGAATCGCCAAGAGTATGTGGCATTTTGGGATTGATTTCAGCAATGACATGGTTAGCAGCTTCGGTAATCGGTTTAGCAATGTCAACATTGATACCATAGCTACAATAACCATATTTATCTGGCGGAGTTACTTGAATGAGCGCAGTTTCCACGTGCATTTGGCCACGTTGGAAAAATCGTGGTATATCAGAAAGCATCATAGGCGTATAATCAGCTCGTCCCAATTTAACTGACTCTCTAAGACTACTTCCAATAAAAAAAGCATTATGTCGAAATTGGTCCGTTTTGGAGCCAGCTCGCTTGTAATATTCCAATTTTGAGAGATTTATGAAATGTAATATCTCAATATCGGGAAACTCCGCTCCAAGCTGGATGAGTCTTCGTACGAGATCAGTAGGTTCAGAACATCCAGAGCCTATGAATATACGTTCTCCTGGTTGAATGTACTCCCTAAGAGCATCATCGATTTGTATCTGCTTATCCTTATATTTATCCATCCATTCTTCTACCATCAATAACACCAATATTTTATCGTGAATTTTAAAAGAGAGATTGCAAAATTTAATTCTCCCTCTATTTAAAATTATATATAATAACAACTAAAATAAGTTTTTATAAAAATCAAATGAATGAGCATTTCACTAATTCAATAAATTAAGAAAAAAATGAAAAAAAGAAGAAAAGTTAAATCCAACCGCGTAATTTCATCGCATTTACAACTCTTTCAATTGCGATAATATATGCGCCCATACGATTATTAGTATTATATTCTTTGGCTTTATTAACGGTATCTCTATAAGCTTTAGTCATTATCTTATCTAAAGACGCAAATACTTCTTTTTCGCTCCAAAAATGGAGGTAATATCCTTGAACCATTTCAAAATAACTCACCGATACCCCTCCAGCGTTGCATAAAAAGTCAGGAATGACGATAACTCCATTCTTATATAATATTTCATCTGCATCAGGAGTAGTTGGACCATTAGCTAATTCTGCGACTATTTTAGCTTTAATACTACCAGCATTTTTCTTAGTTATTACATTTTCTAATGCTGCAGGAATTAATACATCACATTCCAATTCTAATAATTCCTCGTTGGTTAATTGTTGAGTTCCATCCAATCCTACTACTGAACTTGTTTTTTGCTTATGTTCGAGAGCTTTGAGTGGTTCAATTCCCTCCTTATTGAATACAGCACCTTTACTATCAGAAATACCAATTATTCTACATCCATATTCGTTATGTAATAAGCTAGCCGCATAAGAACCAGCATTTCCATATCCTTGAATTATCACCTTCGCATCTTTTAAATCCAATCCAATATCTTTTGCTGCTTCTCTAATGCAGTAATTACCTCCTTTTGCTGTAGCTACACCACGTCCTTCACTACCACCTAGCTCTACAGGTTTTCCCGTAATAACTGAGGGAGCGTGTTCACCTATGATTGTTTCGTATTCATCCATCATCCATGCCATTATCTGCGGATTAGTATAAACATCTGGAGCGGGTACATCAATATTAGGTCCAACATCCCCGGATAATTTTCTAATATAATTTCGTGCAAGCTTTTGAAGTTCGTTTTCGCTTAATTCTTTAGGATTGCAAATAATGCCACCCTTAGCACCACCTAATGGAATGCTTACACAAGCACACTTCCATGTCATCCATGCACTCAAAGCTTTTACTAAAGATTCGTTTTCATCCGGATGCCACCTAATTCCGCCCTTCATGGGCCCTCTTGCAGAGTTATACTGACATCTAAATCCTTTAAAAGTTTTTATTTCTCCATTATCCATTTTCATTGTGATCTTAATTGTAATTATTTTTTCTGGTTCTGAGAGTGCTTTATAAATATTTTCATCTAATCCTATTAATTTTGAAGCGTTATAAAGCTGTTTTTGAGAAATCTTGAAAGGATCGAGTTCTTCTACTTGTTCATTCACAATAAATTTTCCTCTAAAGTTAATAAAATTATATTTAGTAAAGGAATATAATTGATATATATTTGTTCAAATTATAATAGTATAACTGAATTATATTAATATAATTATTAAGAAAATTGAACCACTTTCATTTTTAAATCATCGAATGAAGAGTAAAAAAAAAGGATTGTGAAGAACCTAGTTGTTCTAAGGCTCATCTTCTTGATCAAAATCTAAATAATTCCAAGGATATTCATAATGCTCGTCTTCAAAAATTCTTCCATGATAGTAAACAACTCCATTACATTTATGATAGATTTTTCTGCCGTAAGAATATTCTTTCCCACATTGTTGACATTTAAATTTCATTTCTATCACCTCTGATTTTATTTTTATTGAAATAAAGAAATTAAAAATGTCTAATAATGCCCTGAGTAAATTTCGTTTTTAACTTTCTCTCTATCAAGATCCTCTTGAGTAGCAATTCCCAGATTCCATTTATCGCAAACTGTTATTGCGCGTTTGGAGATTGTTGCGATATCTTCTCGGCAAATTAGATCTGTTCTGAATTTTCTTACGCCAGCAAGTAATTGCTTGAGACCTGTTCCTAATTTACTTGAAAAGTACGAATAAACACCTACAGCCGATAGTGGGATATCTCTCCCTTCATACGCTCTCTTTAGTGTGTCGTATTCGGAAAAAGCCTCTGCAATCGTCAAATTACTAGGATCTTTATCTCGTGATAGTCCCAAAGATTTCAACATTGCAGGAGTAGCAACTCCGTTTTCAATAACCTCTCCCATGTATTTCCCTTTCATGGCTGCGGTAATTGGAGCTCTTGCCATTGCGATACAATTAACATAAGGAGCACCCATCGCAAGAGCCTTAAACATTTGAGTCTCGTTAGAAATACCTCCAGCAATAGCTATTGAAGGAAATCTCGCACTTGGAGTTCTGTGTTTAATTATGTCCAAGCAACCAACTACTAAAGCCTCCAGATATACGGTAGGGATTGATCCTTCGTTCATCATGCTAACAGGGCTCATGCCTGTACCGCCACCAGCGCCATCAAAAGTCATGCCATCTACTTTTCCCTCAACACCTAATCGTATTATCCACGCTGTAGATGCAGGTCTATAAGCTCCCGTCTTAATAAAGACATTTTTTGCGCCCATTTCGCGGATTTGATCGATTTCTTCTAATACTTCTTCCGTGGTTGAAATTCCCACTCTACTATGACGCTCGAAATCTGGAATTAATCCTGCTTTCCATTGTTCTATAACAACAGGGTCAGAGGGATCAGGTAAGACTAAATAACCTCGACTCTGTAATAATTGTGCTCTCTCTAAGGTGCTTAATCTTACTTCACCTCCAATTGCCTTAGCACCTTGACCAAATTTGATCTCAAGAGATTCTATATCCAATTTTGAGGTCACATAATCAAAGACGCCTAGTCTCGTGTCTTCTACATTCTTTTGTACTATAATGTCACCGTGCTTTCCATCACAGAATTCTCTAAATGCATTGACACGATATTTCATATCCTCAGTATCTATAACCTTTGGATACTTGCTATGATTACTGAATTTAGCATTGGAATCCATGCCACAGACGTTTTCTCCTACAGTGATACTTACTCCTGATAAAGCGGAGCCCATTGCTAAACCATCCCAATTTCGCTTTGCTACATAAGTGCTACCTAAGCCCGCAATTACTATAGGGAGTTTCTGTTCAATATTGCCCCATTTCGTGCTAATGTCAACATTTGGGAAGATAACTTTATCCATGTCTTCTTCAATTCCTTGCGCACCTCGAACTTCAAACTGAATTTGGAAGTCTCGATAACCCAAGCCGAAATCTTTTGGTGTTCCAGCGGTGGAATCGCCGTAATATTCTCTTGAAGGATAAAGTACCTCTCGTCCACGAAGGGCGGATTTTGACACCTCGCAGAACACAGGGCAATCAGCAACGCAGATTGGACATAACCCAGACTCGCACGCATCTTCAACTCGCGTCCAAGCTCCAATCATACTATTTCGGTTTGTTACTATACCAAATTTTGTCATGTTTTCTACACCATTTAAAATATCATGCGTGAAATAATTATATTTTTCGCATCAAGTATAACTGGGATACAGAATATATTAATATTTGGTTATATATATAAAATAAATATATAGAATATAATTAAGCATAATCAATATAACTCCCGTGAACGAGACTCTTTGGGATTCTACCTTAAAAAATTAAAATTATTTAAAAAAAAAGAAGAAAAATGATTGACGGAGAGGATAATGTGAGAGATTAGTTATTATTAGAGCTAAGGATATGTTGCCGAGGTTGTTTTAAAAATTCTTGGTTGGACTTTTCTTAACTCTGTTATTTCCTTTGTTCTTTCTATCCATTTTTCTAAACCCTCAGGAATTTCTGGATAATTTATATAATGTTTCTTGAGCTTACCTGCATAACGACTTATTTTTATCACTTTAAAAATGCGTTTTATTGATAATTTACCAGTAAAGAGCCCTCCTAAAATTTTTCCGATAACCTTGAGAATTTTTCCCGCGCTTAGCTTTATTTCAGTGGCTTCCTCTTCCGCATTGGGGGGATCAAGGATAGGCATTATCTTCTGGAAAAGAAAATTCAATTCTTTCTCCTTGAACACGTGCAGAAAAGAGCTTAACATGTAAACACTTGCAAGTTCTGCGCCTTCACCCCTGAAATGCTTGACATTCACTTCCCATAAGCGTTCCCGAGACAAGTATTCTCCACTTTTCAGCGCAGCATCAAATATATCTTCAGTATTTTTACATAAATGCCACGTCTCCGGGATTCCTCGAGCAGCAATGGGATTCATCGTAGCAGCGCTATCTCCTGCGCAGAAAAATCCATCAGCTACGAGCGAATACGGGGGTAGAGTCAAGGGAAAAGAACAATACTCTTTCTTTTTCAACTCGAAAGGCGCAATTATACTAGATTCAAGAAACTCTTCCATGATGGCTTCTGTTTTTTCGAACGATTCTGGACCGATGATGCCCATAATAGCGTTCTCGAGTTTTTCACCCATGTATCCAGGATCGAAAAATACAAAATAATATGGCCATGTATTTCCTGATACGGGATGTGGTTCGTCTGGTTTTAACCATTTAATATAATGCAAGATCACGAAAAACCTATTAGTTGAATCATATGTCCATGTTTCTACACCGTAATTATCTGGTAAAGAGCTTCGAACGGCACACGCAACACCTGACGCATCAACAACAAGCCTTGCAAGAACTTCATGTTCATTGTTTTCTTTTTCCACTTTTGCGCCAACGATTCGATCGTTTTCAAACATTAACTCCTTGAATTTGCAAGAAAATTCGAATTGAACTCCATCTGACTCTAAAATCTTGTACATTCTCTGGAAAAACCAGGGTAATCTAGATACCCAAATTCCTTTCCATGATCCAATAAGTTCTGGTTCTTCAGTTGGAGGGGGTACATTCAGTTCCTTAAAGGTTTCCTTGTCAAGATGAATTACCTCTAAACGTTGCCCAACTTGCTCCCGTTCTTCTTTATCAATAACGAGTACGGAATGACCTTTCTTTGCCATGAGCCAGCTAAAATAAATGCCTGTAGTCGCAGCACCTACTATTAATATATCACACTCTTTTAACATCACAATTTCAGTCTCTTTAAAAAATTAAATAATTAAGTATTAGACTTTATTATTTTTATA
>JAEORV010000023.1 GCA_016840695.1 Promethearchaeota archaeon | reverse complement strand
TTCTATTAATTAGGGTATCAATATCCTGTAAAATCTTTGAAACCGTAAGCCCAAATGAGTATATTGAGCTCTCCATTCGCTTCAGAATATTAACCCTCATTAAGTTAACTAAACTTTGCTCTCTATCTGTTTGTTTAAATATGGATTGCCCTCCCTGAACTTCTATATCATATTTTTGACTATATTCTCGCTGTTTTTCAGGAAGAACATATTTTAGTGGAGAATACGAACTCATATTAAGGTTTCTGATAGTTTTGTTTATGTCTTTCAATGGCGGAAATTCATTTTCCAAATCAATATCTGTTTTTTTGTTTACTGGTACTTCTCTATCTGGGAATTTACCGATTTCTTCTAAATTATAATATTTTTCAATATGCTTTCTTGAACGGGCAATTGTGACTGTATCCAAGAGCTTAAAATAATCCATATTCATCATTTCAATAAATTCATCTGCATTACGATTTTCTTCAGGCAAGTCTAACCAGCGATTAAATATTAGCTGCGCACGTCTTAATGTTTGTTCAATACTTACAATTCCTTCATCTGTTAGAGCGGAATCATTTCCTTCCGTAATAAAAGCTATCTGATTTTTTATATCATTCATTCGGTTGTTTACAGGTGTTGCAGAAAGCATAAGAATTTTTGTCTTTACACCTTTTTTTATTACATCATTTAATAGCCTTGAATATCTTGTTTCTTTGTCTTTTCTTGGATTATTGTTTCTAAAATTGTGAGACTCATCAATAACTATCAAATCATAATTTGACCAATTTATGCTTTCTAAATTAATCTCTCCCGACTTACCTTCATATCTGCTTAAATCGGTATGATTCAAGACATCGTAGTTAAATCTATCCCCCACAAGAAGGTTCCTTCTGTCATTTTGCGTATATACCGTCCAGTTTTCTCTCAATTTTTTTGGTGCAAGGACTAAAACCCTATCATTTCGTAACTCATAATATTTAATTACTGCTAAAGCTTCAAATGTTTTACCTAGACCAACAGAATCCGCAAGTATGCAACCATTAAATCTCTCCAGTTTATCTATTGCACCAATGACACCGTCTCTTTGAAATTTATATAACATGTTCCAAATAGCAGTGTCTTTAAACCCTGTTTTCGTTTTCACAATATTGTCTTCAACTAGTGAATCAATATCATTACTAAAAATATTATATAATGTCACAAAATATATAAACTCAGGTGTGTTTTCCTTATATAAAATCTGCATATGCTCTAACACTTCTTTTTTTACATCTTTAACCGCTTCATTGTTACTCCATAATTCATTAAACATCATTAAGAAGCTTTCAGTAAAAGCTTTCCCGTTCATTAATAGATTGCTGTCAAGTCTATCAGAATTCGTTATCCCTAAGCCGTCAGTAGTGAAATCAACTGTACCATGTATTAACGTATCATCATATTTGTGATGCATATGAATAAATCTTGGTTGTGCCGGGTTAGGATGTATCAAAGATTTAATCTCAACCTTTTCTGAGAGCCACGCAGCACATTCCTTTGCAATACGCGCTTGCTTCATTTCATTCTTTAGTTTTATCTCAAATTTATTACCTGATAACTTTGATGTAGAGGTGTTTTTAATATAATATTCTCGAATTAGATTTGATTCATCATTTACAAATGTTGGCTCAGTAAATATAAACCTCATGCTATCAATTCGTGCAAGTGTATCTTTCATTTTTTCGTATGCATATATTGTAAAATACGCGGAAATAACTGATAATTCACTTCCCAATCTCATATTGCTGGAAAACTCCTCAAAGACTTTTTTCCCTCTCTTGTTATCCAAGGTATGCACAGGTTTTTGTTCTACAGCAACTTTTTCAGCAATATTTTCTATTTCAACCTTTTTAGATTGCGCATAAATATAGGTATATTCAGCACCATTTTTCAGACCTTCATAATAACAAATTAATTTGCTAGAGTTATCAACCAGGTAGCGATTTAATATATTGTTTCTCTCTTTTGATTTTTTACTGCTTACGGAAATTATTTCTCTGCATTTATCAGTTATCGTTTTATATTTATCGGACGAAAGCTCCAGTTCGTCCAAATAGTTGTCATATGGTACAACGATAATAATCTTTATTGTATGCCTCTTTTTCATTTCCAAAATTATTTCTGCAGTATAAATATCCGACTCTTGTTCTATGCCAATCAGGAATGTATCAGAACCTTGTTCTATATTACATTCAATGCTTTCACGAATAGCCGTTTTTATCTCAGAAAAAAGTAAAGAGCTTTCCTCAATTCCAGAAGGTAAACACCCAATAATTGCAACCGTTGTATCACTTATCATATAAATATCATTCCCAACTTATGAATAGAATTCTGTGTGTAAAAAACACCTAGCAAAAACCATCTCGTCAATTATATACTAGAAAGAGCCAATTATTCTATGGCTATTAATAATTCTACAATTCATTTACTCTCATCCATCTCTTTATCTTCAAGTTGCGTAAATTTTTCTGTCATTGTGGAATTTCCTCTCGTCAATCTTTTTATTGTTAAGTCCTCAGCTTTATTATTTGCTAATCGCAAATTATCCTCTGATCGCAACAAGTTTTCCTTGGTCTTCTCAAGGCTTTTTATAGTCTTATCAATCTCATCTATCGCCGCCTTAAATCTACGACTAGCCAAATCATAATTCCGAGCAAATCCACTTTTAAATGCTTCAATATTCTCTTCAAATTTCGTAATATCAATATTTTGATTGCGAATCAGTGCAAGCTCTGCTTTATACTCCAGTGAGTTCATGGCAGCATTTCGGAGAACAGTAATCATAGGTATAAAAAATTGCGGACGTATCACATACATTTTCGGATATCGGTGAGATACATCTACAATACCGGAATTGTATAGCTCACTTTCAGACTCTAACATCGAGACTAGTACGGCATACTCACACCCCTTTTCGTTGCGATCCTTATCAAGTTCTTTGAGAAAATCCTCGTTTTTTTTCTTAGTCGTTGTTCCATCTTGCTCATTTTTCATTTCAAACATAATGGAAATGATTTCATTTCCCTCTTTATCAGACTCGCGATAAATGTAATCACCCTTGCTACCGAACCGAGCATCATTGTCCTTCTCAAAAAAAGCCTTAGGAAAAGCTGTGGCGCGAATTTGATTAAACTGAACCTCACAATGTTGCTCTAAAGTTTCGCCAACCATCTTCGTTGAGAGCTTAGCTTTCATATCTTTATAGTACTCAATCATCTCATCTTTAGATTTTATTTCCGCGAGATGTTTTTCTTTAAGTGATGCCTCAAGTAGCTTTTTTTCTGATTCCTTAGATTTTAGTTCACCTGCCAGAGTGTCCCTTTCTTTTTCAATTTTGTTTACGGCATCCGAGACAGCTAACTGTTTTTCAACATCCTTGCCTTTAAGTTCATTAGCCAAAGCATCTCGTTCTTTTTCTATTTTCGCTACAGCTTCAGTTACGGCAAGTATCTTAGAAGTTTTATCTGCGTCGATTTTAGCTTTAAGCTCAGCAATCTCTGCATCTTTTCTTACCATTTCATCCTTCAATGTGCTTTTTATACTGACTTCAGCTAATTTGACTGCATTTTCTTTATCTTGTTCCATCAGCAATTCTCGCTCATGTAACTCTTTCACGAATTCGTGATCACGCACCTGTTTGATAATATTCGCGAAACCTGATTCATCTACTTTAAATACTTCCCCACAATTTGGACATTTAATTTCATTCATGATTCTATTCCCTCCAATAACTATTCATATGTTCTTCCGCATCATTGTCTTTAAACAGATTGTATAAAATGTCTTTTATCTCATTCTTTGTCTTGCCATTTGCATCAGCTTCAAAATCATCAATGGAGTGTTGATTAACATCAAATAGCTTTTTTGCGTTTATATTATCACCGTAAAACGCTTCAATACTTTTCTTTGTGAAATTCATGTAAGTTTCACATATTTTACGACAAGGGCTTAACATCAAATCTGGTTCGGCCTCATTCGCTCGATACAAAAACACCAATTCCTTCCATAGGGTCTCATAACTCGAGTTGAAATCCTGCTTCCCTTTACTAATGCATTTTATTGTCGTACGCTTCCCATCAGAATACAAATGAAAAACTCCATATTTATCATAGAAGTTTTCCCCTATTCTTGGCCGAACGTTTAGGTAAAAATGGCAATTATGAGTAAGCAAAATAAAATAATTTCCGTCCTCAAGTCCCCTATATAGTTTTTGGATCTCTCCTATCATTAAATATTGCATCGTATCGTCATTACTTGTCATCGGGTCATCTAATACAATGATTTTAGGCTTGCTTTTATTATCGATGCTTTCAAGGCTGAATATGAAATACAAAAAAGCAATTATGTTCTTTTCACCTTTGCTTAATTCCGTAATAGATCTAATGCTTTCATCATAACTTTTTATTTGATATTGTCCTTTTTGGTTCTCTTCGTTATCCTCAACCAGCATAAGCGAGAACGAGACAACACCCATTTTTTTTAGCAGACTATTGATTTTTCCTGCAATTTTTTCTTCATCTTTTGTTTGTAGAATCAGTGCAGTGCGCTCATTTTGTTTATTACGAAATTCTGTCCTCTTCTCTTGAAGTTCATTCTGTGCCAAATCATTTGCTGCATTTAGTGTTACAAGTTTAATGCTTTCATCGTCATATTTGAATTCATTCAAGATTTTTTTTACTTCATGATAGCGCAAAGTGTTTTTGGCCTTTTCCTGTTCTGCCGTAAGATTTAATGCTAATTCATTATGTTTGTCCACCAAGGTTTTGCATTCTTTTTCTATTTCATTAAAATTCGCAGGTATGATTATTTCAAACGGAGCAGATTTAATAAAAAGATTTTTATACTTTTCCTCCAAGGCAGACTGTAAGCTTTCGAAGAATTCTTTATATTCATTTCGTTTGGTATTAACCTTTAGATTTACGTTAATTATATCCTGTTCGAATTTACTGTAAAACTTATCTTTTTCTATTTTTTCTATTTCGTATAGGGCCTTTAGTTCAGATTTGATTTTTGTAATTCGATCAGCAATGCGGCGCTCCAATTGTTTTACCTTATCATTAAAATAGTTCCCAAGCAGTTGCCACCGCTCAGTAGTGATTTCATTCCCACAAAAAGCGCATATTTCTCCAGATTTTTGTTCGTGAATGCTCATGCCTTGTCTGGCAAAATTCTGTTTCTCTGCTTGACTAGTTAGCTCAGGTATATCTTTTGTCTGAACAACACTGCATTGTAAAATTGCATTCACTGATTCTAAATGTGATGATAAATCAACATTTAGAAAGAGAATATTCGAGACTTCCGCCTTTTTGTCTGCTCTTATTATATTTTTATATTCAGTAATATTCGCCTCTGATAGCAAGTTGGCTTTTTTAATATCCTCTTGGAAGCTTAATTTATCATAAGTTGTTTTTGCTATTTGAGGATTTGATACATTTTTTATCTTTCGTGCGGAAGCTGTGAAAAAATTGTTGATTTTATTCTTCTGCTCCTCATATGTCTTTTTCGATTTTTCAGCTTTAGTAAACAAATTCTCTACAGCCTGCCCATCTGGTTGAATTATTTGTTTTTCTATTTCAGCAATTTTTCTATTTACAACATCAATTTCTTTCTGTATTCTTGCATTTTCTGTACCAAGTGCTACAGCATTCAACCTATCATTCTCGATAACACCATCAAAATCTTTGAAAACACAGACATCATAGTCAGTATACAACTGACTCAAAATCTCATCAGCCATAGTTGTTTTTCCCGTGCCGTTTTTCCCGAATATAAAGTTTACTTTTCTTATAATGGTAAGTTCTTGGCTACTTGGGCTGAACTTGTCAGGGTGGTTCAGTAAATTGATATTAATTGCAGCCTTTTCCCTTTTAGTATTATTGCTTGACACAATACTGATCCTCCGCTAGGTCTACGATATATAATTGTCGTGTTAGACTACGATTTTATTTATCCACGCTTATCATTATAATTTAAATTACAATAAAATGCCATGAATGAGATAAATATCTTATTTTGTTTATACTCAAATTCTTTGGAAAAACGACTAGGATTTTATTTTGAATAGGGTACCCAGATCTGAACATTATATTTGGACAGTTCAAATCTAGGTGCTTTTTTTATCAAGAAACCACTGTTTCCGGCCTTTTTACCATTAACATTTTGTAACAGGCAAACTAAAATGGATAGTATACGGCCAACAAAATTCCCTATTGAAACAGTATAATAAAAAGGTATCCATATTCTTCAATATCAATACCTTTCAATTACTTTACAAAAAACACAGGGGTTCAGATCTCGCCACCCCCTGGGCATTGAACTGGATAGGCTTTTTTGGACACTTTTTATTGGAATGTCCGAAAAAGCCTATTTACATTTAGCCTTTATAGTTCTTTTCGACTTGATCTGGCGTCAAATAATTCAGGCTTTGGTGAGGTCTTTCCGTGTTATAGAAGTAAATATATTCGCTAATCGATTTTTCCAGCTCGTCAAATGTTTTATAGTAGTATTGTGACGCTTCCTCTGATTTCAATGCTCGAAAGAATGATTCCGCAACTGCATTGTCATAAGGATATCCAGCATTTGAAAACGACTGTGTGACTTGCCGTTCCCTAAGCAAATTCTTAAAATCAAAAGCTGTATACTGAACACCTTGGTCGCTATGGAACATCAAATCCGTTGGCTGCCTTTTTGTATAAGCCTTTTTAAAAGTATTAATTACGAGCGAAGCTCTTTCGTCATCAGATAATGTATACGCAATAACCTTTCGCGAAAACAAGTCTATTACTACACACAAATTATATCGACAGTAATCAACATAAAGATGCGTAATATCACTGACCCATACTCTGTTTGGATCAGTTTGAGTAAAACTTTGTCCTAATTTGTTTCTGTAATATTTGCTGGATCCGTTATGCAGCCGTTTTGGGACATTCCCATGTGATACACATTTTAGCCCCATTTCCTTCATCAATCGAGAGACTCTGGAAACACTAACAACAAAATCTAGTTCCATTAATTTAATACGAATCTTCTTGGATCCCAACCTACCTCTCGTATCATTGAATATTTTCTCGATTTTTGGTTTTAGAAGTTCATCATCCTTCTGAACTTGAGTTTGAATAGGTCTTCGGCGTTGGTAGTGATAAAACGTGGAGCGCCTCACTCCCAGCGTTTCACATGTTGGATGCACGCCATATTCTTCGTGCAGCATAAGTATGGCTTCAAGCTTCTTTGATACGGGCGATTCAATCGAACAACCGCTCTTCTGCCAGATTGAAAGCTCAGTTTCGAGACGTTTTAGGCGCTTTTCGAGAAGGTAAATCTGCTTAACATCTGATACCTCTCCAGAAGGCCGCTCAATCATTGCATATTTTTTTATCCAGTCATAAACCGTGCTTCTGGATAATTTATGCTTTGTGCATATCGACGTAACGCTGGCTCCCTTTTCATAAAGTGAAACAATTTTTCTTTTCTCTTGCTCATCAATCATTTGTTAAATCACCTTTCTATTAATATTTTTGAGATACAAAATCACTACAAAAATATCATAAAGACGATTCTTATAAAAAGCGATGCCCAACCCTTACATCAAAAAACCTGGCTCGATTAATATCTGAAACCAGGTATAGGTGATTTGAGTCTATTTGTTATGCTTCGATCAGTCAGCAACGTTTTACTGAGCGTTATTCACGTTGAGCATTCCCACAACAACCTTGATTGCCATCATCACAACAGCAGGATTTTGTTGATTCCGGCTTGCCTTTCATCTCCTCAAAATGTACCCCTAATGCTTTATGTACAGCACGACGTATCGCCTTTGCCGGAATATCTTCATATTCCTGGTCCTCATACTTTACAGTTCGGCATGAAGTAGCTTCTCCTATCAGATCGGAGCATGATGCACAGTAATTATCCGCAATTTCAATATCCAATAATTCTTCAATCGGGATTCCATCAAATAAGAGCGAATTTGACTGACTCACTTGGTTTTTATCAAGTAATGTATCCTTAATCTCAATATGTATCCCTTGTGGTTCAAATGCACGATTCAGCCTCTTCACTTCATTGTCCAAGTTTTCGCCGGTATCATAACAGCGATCACAGGTTTCTCCTTCGACATCTAAATGCTTCCATTCAATGATTAATGTTTTCATGCTTATCTCCTAAAGGGTATCGGTTATCATCTGCATCACTTCTTTAAGATTGGGTACGCGCCCGGCTGATTTGACAACGCCGTTAATCATCAAACCAGGTGTGCTCATAATCCCTGTTGCAATAATTCTTTCCATATCCGTTTCATAAATAACTTCCGCTTCTATATCCAATTCTTTTACAGCCTTTTCAGTCGTTGTTAGTAGTTTCTTACAGCTCGCACACCCTGATCCTAATATTTTTATTTCCATAATGTTTCCACCTTTCTTAAAATCCTAAATAAAACATATAAAGACCAATCGCTAAAATCAACAAGCCCATTAATATTTTGAATACCTTATTAAAATTCCCGTATTTTTCTGATGCGGATAGTTTTTTTACAAAACCTATCGATGTTCCTGCGACTAGCAATAATACACTGTGACCAACCGAGTATATTATAAACAATAATAATCCCCAAATCAAATTTCCTTTTTGGGCTACCATAGCAAGCAGGACAACTAATACCGGAGTAGCACACGGTGAGGCAAACAACCCGCCTAATACGCCTGCGACTATTGCTCCTAAATAACCTCTTTTGGGGTTCTTACTGATAGCTCCGTTTTGTGGGATGAAATTTATTACTTCCCAAGTTTGCAGTGCCATCATCACCATAAGCACCCCTAAAACAATATACCACCATGAGCCTGTTCCTTGCATTAATTTCCCGAGCAAAGAAGCTATGACTCCGAGAGTTGAAAAGGTTACAGACATCCCTAAACAAAAAACAAGAGAATACTTAAAAGCTTTTTTCACATCGTTTCCCGCATATCCTCCGACATAGCTTATTACTAAAGGCATACTAGACAAAGAGCATGGCGTAAACGATGTTAAAACTCCAGCCAGAAGTGCCAGCAAAGGTGCAAACCAGAAATGATTACTTATCAAATCGCCCAAGGTTACAAGCCATTGATTTATCATTTATCCATTCCCATTTCATAAAGTATTTGCAGTAGATCTTCTTCCGTTATTCCGCCTTCATGCGTTGTGAATATATGTTCATTTGTTGCCTTGTTGCCATACATCATCAATTGCACATCAATATTATCGCTTGGTGTATAAGGATTACCCTCACTATCGATTAGAACCTGCGTAGGTATGACGCGAATCGGATAGTCAATGGCCAAATCCTGATATTGCCAAACATCAACAAACAGGATAATGGCTTTTCCTTGCAGTTCCTCATTAAGTTTCTCGAGCACTGGAGCCATTTCCTTACAAGGAATACATTCATCAGCGCCGAAGTCTATCACTATTGGCAATCCGTACGATTTGAGTTCCTCAAGGTCGATCGCTTCTGTAACATGCAAATTTAAAACAGGCACCTTATCCGTTTCAACCGCTTCATTTATCTCGGCCGTTTCTACAACGTTCGCTGTGGTGTTGTCTTTATTTTTAATAAGATAGATGCCGGCAATCGCAACGACTATCAATACAGGAATAAGTATTCTTATAGGCAATGATAAAGGCTTTTTGCTTTTTTCGCTTTTATTCTCCACAGTCACATCCTCCACCGCAATCACAGTCAGATTCACAGCCTTCTTCGGTTTGCTTCGCATCGTTTTCACTTATATCCCCGCAACCACAATTGCACCCTTCGTTCTGATTGTTGCCTGTATCACCAAAATAGTCAATTGCCTCGGCTGGGCATAAGCTCCCACAGCCAGCACATCCTTGGATGCAGCCCTCCGGGAAAATCACGATAGGTCGGGGTGCTTTTTCTTTGTTGTAGACTCCGTGAGTGCAGTGCGCAACACACGCGCCACATTCAATGCAGTTCTCATAGTTTATCATCGGATACCATGTTTTTGACATAAATCATTCTCCTTTATAAATCTACAATTTTTGAAGCTGTTCGTTTTGCTTTTTATGAATCTGTTTATTGTCCTTATTGCCTTCATCAATTTTCTCCTCGATAACAATAAGACGTTTTTCCATTTCTTCTAATTTATGATATAGGTCTGACAAATTAATTTTATCTTTCAAGATACCACCTCACTATAACTTCAATATACTATACCTTAATTATGTCTTTAGAAATTCGCTCTTTTAAATCCAGCACTTTAGCTTCAATCGTCTTGGCGGTTATAATAAACTCAACTTCTGCTTTTCCGCTGGGATCATCCAGTCCCCAATCCTCACGGTGCTTGCTGGGCAGCCATGGGCAATTCACGTTGCATCCCATGGTCACCACAATATCTACTGGTGGGATATCGTCTATCAATTTTGAATGTTGCGTTTCATTCATATCAACTCCGTGCA
>JAEORV010000022.1 GCA_016840695.1 Promethearchaeota archaeon | reverse complement strand
ATAAGTATAATCACTCCTAATAAGAGATTTACAATCGTCAACAGAATTATTATCTTGAATAGAGTTTTTTCGATCTTTTCTTTATTTTCCGTCCACATTGGTCTATTTGATTTACGAGCTAATAGGATAGTAAGGATTGATATGATAAGGAAAACGATCGAGGTATATACAGCTATAGCACCAATAGCCTTATTAAGAGAAACTATCTGGAATATTAAAAGCATAAATTGAAACATTAAATATCCAATTATTTTGAAAGTTGCTGTTTTCTTCGTGCTATATGGAATCCACTTTCTGTTTTCTCCTCCCTCATTCATCGTAGTTTTATTTTCCAGGGCAAGGATTTTTTCCAAAACCATCAAATCCTTTACTAGTGCCTTTCTCTTCACCTTCAACTCTCCCTTTTCTTGCTTTGATAAGCCATCTACTGAGAGTTGTTCTTCTAGTTCTATATAGATCTTCTTCGCCTTGGCATATGCTTCTTCTACATCATCAATATCCTTGTACATCTCTTTTTCACTGATTTAATTTATATCAACATTTTTAATCAACCCAGAAATCCTTTGCCAAATCCCTTCTAGTTTCCCAAGTTCCATCCTTTCTCATGAAACCCATGATTCCTTTCGCTTGATCTGCGTCTTTTATTTTCCACATCCCGTTAACTGCTCCCGTCAACGCTCCTGATAAGGCTTCAAATCCTTGAGCGGTATAAAGATCGCATTCCACTCCTCGGTTGATGATGAACTTTAATTGCCGCATTGCTTGTTGATTCTTAACCTTAAGGAGTTCTAAAAGTTTTTCGACCTCGTTGTCGAGTTGGTCGTTAGGTACGAGCCTGTTCCATAAATTCCATTCCACTGCCTTTTTCCCGGAATGAAGGGCGCCAAGTATGTTGATTTCTTTCGCTCTTCTTCTCCCAATCAGACGGGCTAGCCTTGTTGTCCCCCCCCATCCAGGGGTGATTCCCACATCAACTTCTGGCATGCCCCATTTCGAGCGCTCTGTCGCTATTACGAAATCAACCGCCATTGTGATTTCAAGTCCCCCTCCAACTGCGTAACCATCGACTGCGGCTATCGTGATCTTATCCAATTCCTCTATTTTATTTGCCATGCTCTGGTAATATCGAGCCCGTCGCATGATTCCATTCGCATCGCCCCACCTTGGCATTTCAGAAATATCGTCTCCCACGCAAAAATTATTTCCTGCCCCCTTAAACACCAAAAATTTAATCCTTTTAGAATTTTGGACCATATCCACGGCGGTAACAATTTCATCAGACAATGCCATGCTTAACGCGTTCATTTTAGCTGGTCTATTCAATGTTATCCACGCCGTTTTATCCTTTTCCTCATAAATAAGTTGTTCGAATTTCATAAGATAAAGAGTATATAGTTTGCTTAATAAAAGTTGCTTATTGAAAAAATTTAGATTTTTTATTTCTTTAACTCAGCCATTGGATTTTTATTCATGCAGGGAACGTTAAACTGGCAAAATCCGCATCCTACAGGGGGTTCTTGTTCTTTCACAACATAGTCAATGCGACGCCAATGTGGTTTTAAAATCGGTCTAATTTTGAACAATATTTTTCTCGCAACTATCCGGCCATAATAATAGCATTGGTTCTTATCGTGCCCTTCTGCCGTAATGGCATTACCAGGACAATTTTCTTCGCACTTTCTACACGTTCCTTTTGCGTAGTAGAGGCAATTTGCGTACGGATCGTCGCTTTTTCTTGGCGTTACCTCAAGGGGAGCATTAGTTACTACGGATGCAAGCCTTACGTTACAGCCCGCTTCAGTGATGAGCCCTTCGTGCAAGCTGAAGGTTCCTAAACCCGTAGCAAATGCCGTGTGGCGTTCAGACCAAGTAGAATAAAACTTATTTATCGTTCGAAGACTATACGCTTCGCTGAGCATCCCCGCTACTGCTTGGTAACCTTTTTCCTTGAAATACTCAATTAGTTTTCTACACATGTCTTGTTTAAATTCATTAGCGTAATTCCTACCAACGCAATAAATTTCTGCGGGCAATAAAGTCCTGCCTTTTTTCGTCCAGTTTTTACTTCCCTTGCGAATTTCGTCAACATAAGGAAAAACTATTGAAACAACCCGAAGTTCTGAGGGGGCAACCTCATTCTTTCCTTCAGCTACCCACAATTCAAGCGGGGTCATGTGCTCTTGATCGACGACTTCTTTAAACTTTTGAAAGATATGATCGTCACCACGAGCCACGCCAATCAGAGGATCGGAGAAGATCCACCCCCCACCATATTCCTCCGGAAGACGGTTTAGCGGGTTAATCTCGAATTGATTCTTTAGATACCCTAATAACCCTGCATTCATTATTTTCCTGCCTTTTTTTCATTCATGATAAACGAGATGCAAATTTGTAAGGTTTTCTCGAGCGTTCCTTCCTTGATTTTATCGAGAGTGTCGGTTGATTGGTGGTAATAAGTCGAGCGATTTTTCCAATCCGCTGAATTTATGAAAGCTGCTTTTATCCCCGCTTTAGAAAATGCAGCGGCATCGGATCCACCGCTAAATTTGCCCACTGATTTTTCTAACTTGCCCGCACCAAAGCGTGGGGCGTCAATGCCTACGTCTTGAGCTGCAATAATCAGTTTTTGGACGACTTCTTCGGAGTGCCGAGTTTTTGTAGTTGGTTCATACTCTACGATGTGGAATCCATCAGGTGTCTCAATGCCGTCCATGTTGACCACATTGGCATCATTTTTCTTTAATTCGTCGAGATGAGCAGCAGCGTATCTATAACTCCCTCGCAACCCACTCTCTTCGCTTCCAAAACTTATGAGTCTTACTTCGGTGTTATCAGGAATTATTTCTCTATTATCCTTTAAATAACGAGCTAACGCTTGTACGATAGCACAACTACTCATGTTATCAACTGCTCCCGGGACGACATTTCCCTTATCTCCGAGCGGAACAAAAAAGAACAGGGTAACAAGACATGGTACTCCAATTATTAATAGCCATATTACGATAGGAAGGAAAAACGACTTCAAGGCTAAAAATCCGAACAGGATAAAACCGAGATTAAAGAGCGATAAAATTAACCAGATGAGCATCGTAAATACCCCTATGAACGCAACGGGAATGAAAATCCACCCCATGAGTTTCAATAAAGTAAACTCTAAAGCCGTATCCATGTGGCTCGAAAAAATTAATATTTTTTTGAGTTCTCCCTTTGGTTTAAAGCTTCCAACGACGTTTTGAGACGATTTCTTGCGAAACAGTGGATCTATGAACTCTTTGTAATTGAAGAATTCTTGGCGCACTACAAGAATGGGTAAAAACGCTAAAATTGAAGAAAGGATGGCAAAAATTAAAAGCAATACATGATCCATGAGGAATTGCATTATTAGATACAGGACAAGCGAGATGGAAACCATGATCACGTCAACTTTTATCCACCCTAAAAACGCTTTCGGATGGCATGTAAAAGGTTCCACGGCTACATCGTCGCACGTTTTCTCGAATTCTTCTTTTATAATTTGAGCTGCTTTTGCTTCTTGCGGACTACACGGCATTCTTGGCCCTACTTCGTCAATTACTTTCTTCACAAAGCCATACATATAATCGTCCAATTCTTTAGAAATTTCCACTTTCATAGATATCAATTCTTGTTATTTTCTAATTAAGATTCAACCTCACACTATATAAATTCATGATTCCTTGTATTATAATGTTCACTTTACCAACTTCTTCAAGAGCGAAGTTGCTCTTTCGGTGTTAAAAATCCCGCAAACGCAGGGTTTTGATAATTTTTCTGCTGCTTTTTCAGCAGTAGTTTTTCCGTTCTTAATCCGCTCCAATTGATGCAACACGGATTGAGGAGAAATACAATGATGCCCACACATTGTCGTGATTTCAAGTATTTCTTCTTCGGTGGGCAAGAGTTCTTTCTTGCCAAATGTTCCTAACGATAAATGGACGGTATGCATTTGTAAACCAACATCTTTCATAGCTGTTTGGACTTCGGATATTAAACCACTGATGACTATTGAAATCCCTAAATCCTCTTTTTTCAGCGCTTGTATTACCTTCTTCACCACGCTAATATTGTTAAAGGCAGCTGTTACTACAGGAGATATTGTCCAGGTGAATTCCGGAATTAAATTTATGGGATCGTGTCCTTTAAAGATTTTAGCTATTTTTATAATGCTTTGTCTAGCTTCCGGCGATTCTCTATTAATGCCTTTGGCAAGACACGCCAACACAACGTAATCTCCTTTTAAATCGTTAACGGCGCCTATTCTATGCAATGAATGGGTCATGTTAAGGTTCCCTCCTTTGCTTTTCTTTTCCCCAATCCAATGTTAATTTTTGCGTTCGGTTTAACATCAAAACCTTGTTCTTCCAAAGTCTTTATCACGGGTATTGTCCCATCGCTCATTACTCTAGAGACAATTCCTACGGTAAAAACAGTATGTAATTCTTCATCTGCTTTTTCAATAACTCGCAAAATTTCAGGCAATCTTTCCGAGGGTATCTTGAATTCGATTATCGCTGAGAGCACTCTCTCGTTTTTCACTTCTTCATTCACATGTCCTTGGTCGTCAATTAAAAGAGCAGTAACGGGAGAATCTTTTTCGTACTCCACGCCAATTTTTGATAACTTCAATGTGAAATATTCGACATGCTTAAGCAAAGTACCCACGCCAGGACGTCCTAATTCAATGGATACGCCAAGCTCAGCGTGTTCAAACCTGTTTGTAATGTCGTTCGTTTTCATTTCTTCGGTTCCCCTGCCAGGCACCCCCGTTAACTTGTGAGTAGCCACAACGCTACTGAAAGGATTGCGAATCACGCGAGGCCATTTAAGTCGTTCGGGTTTAATTGCTTTGCCGGGACAGTCTGCGTTTTGATAACAGACATTGCATTCCACGCAGAGATCTCGATTAATCACGGCCTTGTTCTCGATTATAGTAATGGCTTGAACAGGGCAATAAATAACACAAGTTCCACATCCGGTGCATTTCGATTCCTTGATAAGCATTCTTCTTGCAGTTTCTTACTAAAGAGGTTATAATTATTGAATAACTTCGCATCAATTTTATTTCTTTTTCCTAATCAATAATAATTTATAGGTATAGTTTTATCAACAATATATAAGAATAAACTTCAATCGTGTGATTCTTCTTCAGAAAGTCATGTCTTACATAGAAAAGAAGTATTTGGATAATATCAAAGGGATTTTTGACCAATTGACTGAATTTGACAAGAAAGTGCTCGGACTCATTAATCAGAAATCAATAAAACACGGAGATGAGGTTGCAAAAATATGTGCGGATGTTAACAAGAAAATCAATACTATCTTAGGTAAATATTATCCCGAAATAAAAGACATGAACGACAAGCTGGAGATCAAGGCGTCGTTAAAATTTTACTACGACTTGATTGATAAATTAACGCATTTCATAAGAAGTATCGAAAATTTTCAAAAACTCGACGATAAATATTACAAAAACTTGATAAAATTCATAGAGGAGAAGAACGTTTTGATTTCCAGTAAATATAGAGCTATTTGTACCCAAGAACTTACAGCTTTTTACGATCCAAAATCCAGAGACGCCTTAGAATCCATATTAACTCAAAAAATTTCGAGAAAGGACAGGCATTTCTTTACTATGGGACCATTAGAAGAAGAAATAAAAAAAATAGCTAAAATTGCGGGTGCTCATTCGGTTAAAATCAAATCCGCCGAGCAATTCAAAGACGAGGCGTTTATGAACGCCCTTTCAGTTATCATGTTCACGGTGTTGCCCGAGGACGACGAGGAGAAACTCAATAAAATAGGGAAAGAACTACAGGAATACATCGAATCTAAAAAGCATTTCGTGAAAGTTAAAAAGGGAATGATAATGACTGATGCGAAATTATTACCTGACAAGGATTGAACTCTTGAACTTGTCTTTACTTTACTTCTTCACCGTTTAATATAACTTTTTCTTTAAAAGTTTTTGGATTTTCAAAGGAACCCCTCACTGGACAAAGAGATTCTACTTTTTTGAGAACCTGCTTGATCTTCCTAAATTTTTCTTCTGAGTCAATATTCCAAGTTACACCGTAATTGTAAAACCCTGGCAAGGGCGCTTTTCTAACTGCTAAAACCGCACGCTGATCGAAAGTTGCCTCTACTCGCACTTTAATGGTATTAATTTTCATCTTCGCAAAAGAAAAATACAAGAGTGCCGTTATTTCCAGGCAATTTGAAAGTGATGCCAATAGAGATTGCATCGGATTTGGTGCTAGATTCGTACCACCTAGTACCTCGGGCTCGTCACTTTCAATAATAAAATCGTCAATTTTCGTACGAACGTGTAAATCGTTCACTTGTTCTGTTTCTGCTATCAATTTTTTGATAAATAACTCGTCGCCTTCTTCCGTAAACTTGTACTTGTTCATATTCTCAAGTCGGGTCAAGTAGGCGGTTATTATTTTATCACTCAACAATTTCTCAGTCATATTCAATAAAAACATGCGTTAAATATTTAATTTTTGTTTAATTACTAATGGTGATTAAAATGGCAAAAAAGAAGAAAGATGCTCCCATTACTGGGATTACCGTTTCAAAAGAAGAAGACTTCTCTGCGTGGTACACGGAAATAATTAATAAGGCAGAGCTCGCAGACATTAGGTATAACATCAAGGGATTTGTCTGTTATAGACCGTGGGCAACGATTACAATAAAAAAAATGTATCAAAAGTACGAGGAGTTATTGGAAAAGAACGAGCATTTACCATTAGTCATGCCTTCGTTGATTCCAGAAAGTAATTTCTTATTAGAATCGGATCACGTGGAGGGTTTTGCGCCTGAAGTCTTTTGGGTCACCGAGGGGGGCACTTCTGGACCATTGAGTGAAAAACTAGCGCTGCGTCCAACGAGCGAAACAGCGTTATACAAGATGTACCACTATTGGATTCGAAGTTACAACGATTTACCATTCAAGCGCTATCAATCTTGCCAGGTTTGGCGATACGAGGGAAAAATGACGAGACCTTTCTTCAGGGCGAGGGAATTTCATTGGATAGAAGCTCACGATGTATTTGCAACATTAGAAGAAGCGAAACAACAAGTCGTACAGGACATGGAAATGACCTATCAGATGCTTCAAGACGAGTTTTGCATACCAATTATCTTTTTCCAGCGCCCTGAATGGGACAAGTTCCCCGGAGCAATCCACACGTACGCCGCAGATGCCCTAATGGGTTCTGGGAAGGTCTTGCAATTGCCATCTACTCACTTGTTAGGACAGAATTTTTCAAAACCTTTCGACGTGAAATTCGTGGATACTGACGGAAAGGAAAAATACGGTCATATCACGTGTTATGGTCCGGCAATTAGCAGGATTTACGGTGCTATGATTGCATATCTCGGTGATGACAAGGGTCTAATATTGCCATTTGATTTAGCGCCCATCAAGATCGTGATCGTGCCGATCCTTGTAAAAGGCAAGGAAGATATAGTTAAAAAGAAATGCAAGGAAGTCCACGACAAAATTAAAGACCTGTATAAGGTAAAGCTTGACGATTTAGAAGGCTCACCAGGAAGTAAATTTTACACTTGGGAGATGAAAGGCGTTCCAATTAGGATCGAAATTGGTCCTAAAGACATTGAAAAGGGGCAAGTGGTAGTCGTCAAACGCAACGATGGACAAAAATCGTTTGTAAAGGAAGGCGAGTTATTGGAGTTTATAGAACAGATTGCCAACAATTACACTAAAGAAATCAAAGAAGAGAAATTGTTGGATTTCGAAGAACAAATCGATCTCTGCTACGAAAAAGATTCGGCAAAAGAGGCCATTGAAAATGGTAAAATCGTGTGTTGTGGATTCTGCTCCATTGATAAAGACGGAGAACCTTGTGCCGAAAGAGTTGAGAAAGAAGTTGGAGGGCTCGTGCGGGGAAAACGAGTGGACGAGGAAAAACACGAGTTTTCCAGCTGTATTATTTGTGGAAAGCCTGCTAAGTGCACGGCATACATAGCCAGAAGCTATTAATTAGATAGTTTTACTTTTTTAATCCCTAATAACTCTTCACGCGTGTCTATCGTCTCTACTGAAATGTTCACGTTAAATTTTCGATTAATATCGTAATTTTTCAATTTATTCCACAATTTTCTCTTGAACACCTCGTTATTATTCTCAATTAAAATCACTAAGGGAAACATGAAGACTATGACAATGAGAGGACTAATGAGGCGCACGACATTTCTAATTACAGGGACAGCGTCAGTTGACCACACAAAGAGAATCAACGATAAATTATAGAAGAAGCCTATCCCCGCATAACCTTTTATGAACTTATAGGTTTTGCTGCCAGTAAGGTTATAAAACTCCGTATCAACTCCCCTAACTTTTCGAGTCCTTGCGAGACCAATATCCATCATCACCCATATCGGGACTATGATTAATACGCTAGGAATTGCAACCATCCACATTGATTGTATCATGAGCTCTGGGTCGGGAATCAAGGTAATTCCTGATGGATTCACGCTTCGCATGAACGATATGTAAAGCAACTGAGAAGAAAGCGTATAGCTGAAGTTAAAAATCAGAAACCCAATAACCAACGCTCTAGATAGCAATTTTCGATACAGGGCAGGACCTAATAGATGTTGAGTAGGTAAAAATCCTAATAATTGATTTTTTTTAACGGACTTGGTATAAATCCTTAGGGTGATTCTGGGAAAGATCAAGCTCACGAGAGACGTCCCCGCAAAGGTAACGACTAGAGCCATTACTATTGTGAACAACCATTCGATCCTTTCGTCACCAGGAAATATGAAATTTCCCTCTGGTTTACTTGATGTGTCTATGGGCATTAAAATCGAAAAGTAGAGCACCAGAAAAGCAAAAAAAGCACCAAACATTGTGATAAAAGCAAGATACACGTGTCTTTTCCTTTCCTTTAAAACATCTAACGACTGGCGCAAAAAGATATCGACGTATTTTTCACCTAATATGTTAATACTCGCAACAATTAGACTGTTTATCCCTATTTTTCCTTCGCGATATTGCCCCCAAACACCGTCTATTTTATGAAAATAAGTCCCAAGCTCAGTCTTAAGAAATATCTCGAGAACTTGCTCTTTTTCAATCTCACGCATCTTATCTCTCACGAAATCGCCATACTTTAAAATTAGCTTGTAAATTCGCTTTTGACCTAGAAATTTAAAGTTCTTATATTTCAGCTTTTCTTTCTTTTCAGAAGAGAAAGACTTGTCTTGTTGCTTAGAATACATAAAATCATCCTTTAACTTTTCCGCCATCTCACTCACTACTCGGGTTGTTGAATATAACTTACCGTGATTAGTATAAGAAAGATATCAATTTAATTTACATATATAGTTTTAATAGACCAATTTTTATATTTCATAAAATTAAACAATATATTTTCTGATTCTTGCAATTATTTGTGATATCACATATCAGATAAAGAAAAAGTCATTGAAGCGTTTAAGAGCGCAGGTAAAACCCTTCAACCAGGAGATATTGCAAAAGCTACTGGGATTGAATCGAAAGACGTTTCAAAAATAATCAAGGAACTCAGGGAAGAAGAGAAAGCCCCTTCGCCTAAAAGGTGCTATTAGGTGTTAAAAAAAAAAAAAAAGAATAATTAATTTTTTTCATCGACGGTCTATCAATTCAACCGTGCACTTCAGATCCTTGTTCATGTTTAATTTGATTATGGTTTTTTCGAATTTCTTTCTGAACCGTGCTTTTTGGTTATCCATTAGAAGAACAAGAGGGAAAACAGAACATATGATAACTAAAGGAGTACTGAATTGTACTGCAATGTTGATTAGCTCTGATTCGTATGTTCTAGCAAAGGCCCAATCCATAAGCATCATTAATAAACTATAGGTAAACCCAATTCCAGCATATCCCTTGATAATTTTATATATCTTGCTCGTCGTTAAATTGACGCTAGAAAAATTCACGCCCTTCACTTTTTTCGCGGATACTAACCCAACATCCATCAGAAACCAAATTGGAACGACGATAAGCGTCAAAGGAATGCTAAGCATCCACATTATTTGCAGCATTGTCGATGGGTCAGGGATCAATAATTGACCCCCATATAGCATCTTCATTTCAGCTTCTCCTATGTCAGTTAACATGAATGTAACGAAAGCTTCGTTTGCCGATAATGTATAGCAAATATTGGCAATGAAAAATCCTAATACAAGCGACCTCCCCCATAATCTGAGAAGATGATTCTTGCTGTTTAATTCTTCTTCGGGAACGAGCCCAATTTGCTGTTTTTTTCCCAGGGTTTTTACGAATAGTTTTGTAAAACCGGGCATGGCAAGGTAAAGAGACAATATTCCCGAAACAAATATAGCGACAAAAATCATGTTTCCCGCAAATAACCACTCAATTCGCGCTGCTCCGGGGGTGATATACGAATCCGAAGGATTCATTTCCCCAAATAGCATAAATCCATTTATAAATAAAAACACAGCCAATAATATAATAACGCAGATTAGATAGTTTCTCTTTTTGTAATCCATTT
>JAEORV010000021.1 GCA_016840695.1 Promethearchaeota archaeon | reverse complement strand
AGATAAAAGATCCTCTGTACGAGAGGTTATATAAAACGAACAATATCACAGACACCAGGATCGTCCCTCCAGTATATATAGGAGAGGATGTAAAAATAACTGATTCCGTTATTGGTCCTAATGTGTCTGTAGGAGATGGTGTTCATTTACATAAGTGTATTTTATCAGAGTCCGTAATTGGAGATGGTGCGCACTTAAAAAAAATTATTTCGTCCCAAAGCATCATCGGAGACTATTCCGTTTTAGAAGATTTAATCAAAAAAGAGATTACGATTGGAGATTCTTCTTACATAGCGACTACTAACATGAAGTCTTTTTAAATTAAAAAAAAAATTTTTTGGATTTTATAATTTTTTGTGACAGAGCCACCAATCTAAACATTCATAATCCTTTCCAGCGTTCTCAAGACGCTCTTTTGCAGTCTTCACATCTTTAGCCGGAGGGATAATCACGTGATCTCCGAATAATTCATTATTAGGCCAATTTGCTGGAGTTGCAACTTTGTTTTTATCAGCAGTTTGAAGTGCTTTGACAGCTCTAAGAATTTCATCCATATTTCTTCCTATTTCCTGAGGATAATATAAAATTAACCGAATTTTACCATTTGCATCTACAACGAAAACGGCTCTTACTGTGTTTGAACCTTTTCCTGGATGGACCATTCCTAGTTTTTTAGCTACCATTCCATGATCAGCAATAATTGGAAAAGGAATTTCCACTTTCAGATTTTCTTTAATCCATTCTTCCCATTTTATATGAGCAAATACTTGATCAATCGAAAGTCCTATCAATCTGGTATTGAGCTCTTGAAATTTTTCATTTCTTACAGCAAACGCATGAAATTCCGTAGTACATACAGGCGTGAAATCAGCAGGATGACTAAACAAGATAAACCACCACTTACCTCCCTCATTTGCGTCATCAGGTAATTTCATCATCCCGTGTGTTGTTTGTACTTCCATCGAAGGAAAATCATCTCCTAATAACGGTATACCAATACTTTTTTCAGCCATAATGCATCACCATTAGATATTATTAAATGAATAGATATTCATATTTTTAATAATTTCATTTATAATCTATAAAAACTTGCGAAAAGGGATTTAATAATTTGAATGATTATTCAAAAAGGTAAGATTTAGTTTAATATCCAATATAATAATGATTTTTTACAAATCTATCAAAATATAAAGGATAGTTATTATTCTAACCTTTCTACCAAAACTAGTTAATTTAAAAAAAAAGAAAAGGTAATGAGTTTTAATCGAATTTTGGTCTTTTGTCTTGCCAGGGAGCTATTTCTTCGAAAGCCTTTGAAACTTGAAGTACTAGTGCATCATTAAACCTATTTGCTACTATTTGCATTCCAATTGGAAGTCCAGAGGTAGTCCAACCAGCAGGAATTGACGCAGCTGGTATTCCTGTCATATTAAACGGATATGTAAAATTCATCCAACTCATTATACTTAATGATTTTTTACCTACTTTTGGGAATGTCGTTCCAGAATCTAACCATCCCGGTTTAAACGCAGGATATGGAGTTGTGGGCGTGATCAATATGTCATAATTCTTAAAATATTGATACATTACTTCATAAACTCGTAGTCGTGTTTCCATCGCTTTCCCGATATTCATTGCAGTAGAATCTAGCCCGAGTTTTATTGTTGAAGTCAAATCTGGGCTAATATCTTCAATTCTATTATTATAATCTTGTTGCAAATCATATCCATACCCTAAACCAACAAAAGATTTAAATGCAAGTTCAGGAGATCGAATTTTTATTGTTGCTTCTTCAACATCCCAATCGAATTGCACAAATTTTTGGATACAATTAAGGACAGTCTCTTTCACTTCATCCTCAAGAATTTTTCCAAATCCTAAAGTCATGGAATATCCAATTTTTAATTTCTTAGGTTTGTTTTCAAGAATTTTAACATAATCGATATTATCATCTGGTAAGGAATTAAAATCGGCTGGATGATCCCCTTTCATGACATTTAACATGAGGGCAGCATCCTTTACATTGCGCACAATTGGTCCGTAATGATCCATCGATTTAAATGCTATACCAATGCGAGGATAACTCGGAATACGCCCATAAGTAGGCTTTAATCCATATACCCCACAACAGCTACTAGGTACTCTAATTGATCCTCCTCCGTCCGATCCTAATGCCAAAGGTCCTAATCCACTGGCAACAGAAGAAGCTGCACCTCCACTAGAGCCTCCGGAGTTTGTTTCTAGGTCCCAAGGATTTTTTGTCTCTCCAAAAACTTTATTATTTGTAAGAGCAATGCTCCCAAATTCTGGAGTATTAGTTTTCCCTAATATAGCACCCCCAGCGTCCATTAGTCTTTGAACTACAACATCGTCTTGTTCTGGAATGAAATCTTCATACAATTTTGACCCAAATGTAGTCCTTATTCCTTTTGTTTGCATCAAATCCTTGATTGACGTGGGCACTCCATTAATGATTCCTCCTTCACCTTTCTTTGCCAGCTCATCAGCTTTTTTAGCAATTTCCCGAGCTAAATTAAATGTAGGTGTGCAATACGCGTTAACGAGAGGATTAATTTTTACAATTCGTTCGATGATAGTTTCGGTTATTTCTACAGAGGTTAATTCTTGCGTTTTTATCTTTTCTGCCATTTCATAGGCAGGCATGAAACAAATATCTTCTTTACTCAATTAATTCACCTATTTGAAAATAATGTATTAGGATATGATGTGATGTCTTAAAATAAAAAGGATTGCTTTTAGAAAAAAAAAGAAAATATAAGAAGTACTTTTTAAATTTTTAATGCTATGAAATCAATAATGTCAACAACCTCAATCTTATCTTGGACCTCACTCGACATTTGATTTACCGCATCTCGTAGATTACCCACGCAGAACGGGCAACTCGTAAGGAACACTCGTGCACCCGTTTCAATGGCTTCCCTAACGCGTTCCTTTGAAATGTCTAAAGATAGCTCGGGAAACTGGCTTTTAACGCCACCACCCGCGCCACAACACCACGCATTTTTCCTATTTCTTTTCATCTCAACTAATTCTATCCCAGGGATTTTCGAAATAATTTCTCGAGGCTCCTCGTATAAGTCCATGTGTCGCCCTAAATGACAAGGATCGTGGTAGGTGACCTTTAATGTCTCAGCTTCAGCTTCTTTAAAAGCAATCTCGTTGTTTTTAATCATTTCAGCTAATACTTCGGTAATGTGCTTGACTTCAAATGGTAATTCTTCGCCTATAATCTCAGGATAATCTTTTTTTAGCGTCCTATAACATCCCGCGCACGGAGAAAATACAGTTTTAGCACCCATAGATTTATATAACTCTATATTGTGCTTTACTTCTTCCTCAACTGCTTTATAATCTCCAATTCGCATGGCAATTGAACCACAACACCATTCGTCCTTAGACATTGCTATGTCTTTTCCAGCGGCTTGGAATATTTTCATCATGTTCTTCAAGGTTTCAGCTTGTCTTAAAGGCATCGTGCACCCGCCAAATATTGCAAATTCACCTTTCTCTTTAATGTTGGAGAATCCATCAGCCCAAGCATATTTTTTAGACTTTTCTTCGCCGTAAGGATTTTTCATCTCTGGATTATTCATTAATTCAATGAGAGTTGCGTGTTTCTCAAGCGGAGCATGTCCTGCTTGGACTAAATCTTTTCTTAAAGCGTTCCACACGTTATTATGATCGATCCATTCAGAAATTTTAAGGACAACATTTTCATCACATTGGTGGCAGGTTTCTGTACAATTACCACATTCAGTGCATTGATAAACAAATTCCGCCAATTCTTTACTTAAAGGGATTGCCCCTTTCAAGATGCTTTTTAACACGCTCATCCTACCCCGGGAAAAATGAATTTCAAACGCCGCATCTCCAAGAGCTTCTTTCACCGGACAAGTTAAATATATTTCAGCGTTAGGATTTACAGCAAATCCACATTCTCCGCAACCCATGCACGAGAAGACGTTATCCCATACCTTTTTCAAGTTCTCTAATTCTGGCATTTATTCCATCTCCCCCGTTAAATTGAATTTTCCCCTGCTTAAAATAAAGTTTGGGTCCAGCGTTTTTTTTATCGACTTCAATAGGTTATTGTATTCTTGACTATACGCTCCAATTTCTACCATAAGCTTTGATGGTACGGATCCACACATGTAGTATTGAACGCCTTGCTTGTAAGTCCTAATTAAAAGCGATTTCCACAATTTTAGATTGAGCTCATCGATGATTTCATGTGTTGTCCCTTCGTGATAGCTATGAGAAGTATTAAATCCTACCGTATATTCTACATTATTTCCATCGATTAACGCAACAGGACCAGCACTGCTCATGACTATCCTGTTGCCCGTTAATTCACCAATTTTTTGCATATCTTCCTTACATTCATTTTCCCACGCCATGGTGTCCGCAACTAACTCAGGCAAAGTGTTTAACGGAGTGAAGCATTCAGCAGTAAACGGTTCGCAGGCTGGCTGTATACCCCACAAATTATGATAGAGGTGCCATGGATTTTCGTATTGCCATTTTGCAAAATTACCGTCCGAGATTTCTGGACCTAATTCTTCCGTTTTTTTGCTCAAGAAGATTTCATCTAGTTGCTTAACTCTTTCATTTAATTCTATTTCTGAATTGGCTTCTATCGAGTAAAAGAGAATCCCCCGCTTCCTTTTTAATTGCTTCCATAGTGGAAACATGCCTTCTTGAGCACCAAGTACAACAACCAGTTGAGGGATGAATATCGTATCAAACACATCTATTCCCTTGCGTCTTATTTCCATCATTATCTGTGATGCTGCTTCTGTATCTTTACGAGGGAGTACAAAAGTTTTATACGCCGCAAAGGGAGGTCTTGGAAATACTTTAAGTGACACTTGAGTTTTCACGCCATAAATACCGTTATCACCGCAAAAGAGCCCCGCCAAATCTGGGCCGTTCCCGAACCTATTAAACGGAACTTTCGAAAACTTGTTAGCTTGAGATCCTGTCTCAATAATATCGCCAGTTGGTAATACAACTTCTAAGGAGACAAGTTGATTAGTGCAGGCACCATATTTTGCACATCCTCCAGCGCCTACGGAGTGATGTGAGATTCCTCCGCCTACAGATGCGGTTAATCCCGATCCAGGACCCAAACAACCGGTGTAAAGTCCAAATTGAGACAAATAATTGTTCAAAGCACCCCAAGCGATCCCTGCCCCAACGGTTACAACAAGGTTATCTTGGTCTAAATTGATGACATTGTTCATTCTTTTCATATCTAATATGATTCCCGTATCGTTTTCAACTATGCTTCCTCCCCATTCGCAGCATCCTCCACCACGAGGCACTATAGGAATGTTTTCTTCATTAGCAATTTTAAGGATCTCGGAGATTTCTTGGGCGTCTTTTGGTCGTATGACAATATCTGGAACACCCTGTAAGACGGGATTCACATTTCTCGAATATGCATGTCGAACGTAAATGCTATCTGAGATATATTTTTCAGTAACAATTTTTTTTAGTTTTTGAAATACTTCTGTCATTTTGTTCACCTTCTATTTTGATAAAACATTAATTGAATTTTGGTCTTTTATCTTGCCATGGAGCAATCTCTTCAAAAGCTTTTGATACTTGAAGAACTTTTAAGTCGTTAAATCTTTTTCCAACAATTTGCATGCCTATCGGTAAACCCTCGCTGGACCATCCACAAGGAATGGATGCTGCGGGATGACCTGTCATGTTGAAAACAAAAGTGAAAAGAGTCCAACTTGCGGGAGATACTGGTTTTCCACCAATTATATCTGGATTATTTTTACCTAACTCAAATGCAGTACAAGCTACCGTTGGAGTAATGATAATGTCATATTGCTCGAAAATGCGATAAATAATATCATAATATATTCTCCTTATATTCATTGCTTTCATGAAACTCGGTCCAGAATACCCCGAACCTGCCTCAATTGCTTTTATTAAGCCAGGGTCCATTTTCTCGCGCCATTCTGCTAATTTTGGTTTTAAGTCATAAGCAATCATTGAAGTCCACGTTGTTAAAAAAGCCAACTCAATATTTTTTCTCTTGACTTTAATTTCCTCAACGTCCCAATCAAGACTTTCAAATTTTTGTGCTGAATTAATAACTGCGCTTTTAATTTCAGGATTAACCGCTTTTGCAACACCTAAATCCAACGAATATCCTATTTTGAGCTTTTTAGGTTTCTCATCGACATGATCAATGTACTTAATATCCTCTTTGGGTAATGAATATTTATCTCCTTCGTGAGGGCCTTTCATTACGTCCAACATTAAAGCAGCATCCTTTACATTTCTAACAAGTGGACCAATATGCTTTAATGTTTCTCCAAATAAGTATTTTTGAGGATAATTAGGCACCCGTCCAAAACTAGGCTTTATTCCATATAAACCATTTAGGGCGCTTGGACTTCTGATTGATCCTCCTCCATCAGAACCTTGGGCTAGTATTGATAATCCTGCAGCTTCAGCAGCAGCAGCACCTCCACTTGAGCCTCCTGAAGTTCTTTCTAAATTCCAAGGATTTTTTGTTTCTCCAAATATTAAATTATGAGTAACTCCTATATAACCAAATTCAGGTGTATTAGTTTTTCCTAAAATAACGCACCCTGCATTTTTAAGCCTTTTTACCACTGCACCATCCTCGTCTGGGATGAAATTCTCATATATCTTGGAGCCAAATGTAGTTCTTATACCTTTAGTTAGGTTTAAGTCTTTAATTGATGTTGGAATGCCATTAAGTGCTCCTAATTTTTCTCCTTTTTTAACGGCATCATCCGCTTTTTTTGCCATTTCTCGAGCTAAATCAAGGGTTAACGTGCAATATGCGTTAATGATCGGATTGATTTTTTCAATTCGCTCGATTAGAGTTTCCGTTATCTCTACAGAGGTTATTTCCTGGGTTTTTATTTTCTCTACCATTTCACAGGCAGGCATGAAACAAATGTCTTCTTTATTCATTGAAATCATTAAGTTTAATTATTATTTTTATATAATATACGACCAGACTACATATAAACTTTAAATAATTAATGTTGATTTACAAGACACTAATAGATTGTTGGATCAAACAGAAGGTTATATATGTAATTAAGTCATAATATACCATATTTATTGCAAATTACTAGATAAAGGAATTTTATAATGGCACTCAAAAAACTAGAGCAATTTTCTGGAAGATCTGGTCCGCTTGTTTTAATCATAATGGATGGAGTTGGACTTGGGAAAAAAGACGACAATAACGCTTTTTATTTGGCAAAAACTCCTTTTTTAGATAAGCTTCAAGCAGAATGGCCCATAAAAAAGTTATATGCTGAACTTAAAGCTCACGGTACGGCAGTTGGACTCCCCACAGATGCCGAAATGGGTAATAGCGAAGTTGGTCATAACGCAATAGGAGGAGGAAATGTCGTAAAACAGAGAGCCGTTCTAGCTAAAGAAGCAATTGAATCAAAGTCGCTTTTTATTTGGCAAAAATGGAAAGAATTTGCTTCGAACATTGAATATAATAACAATACCTTGCATCTTATCGGATTATTGTCCGACGGATATGTTCACAGCCATATCTCACATTTAATAGGGTTACTCCACGGTGCTAAAGACTCTAATTTAAAAAAAGTACGAGTTCATACCTTATTTGATGGGAGAGATGTTCCTCCCCAGTCTGCTTTAGAGTATATCTCAACCTTAGAGCACGAATTAGAAACAATAAACTCTGATGGTTTTCACGATTATAGAATAGCTTCCGGAGGAGGACGCATGCGTGTCACGATGGATAGATATAATTCTGATTGGAGTGTGGTCCAGAGAGGGTGGGAGGCACATGTCTGTGGATTTCCAGAAAAGTTTAATGGGTACGAGGGGTATTTTAAATCTGCAGGAGAAGCCGTCAAAAGAGCTCGAGAACTTGATCCTGACATTTCAGATCAATTTCTACCCTCATTCGTAGTAGTGGATGAAAGAGAAAATCCAATTGGAATAATGAAGGATGGAGATGGAGTTTTATATTTTAATTTCAGGGGTGATCGAGCGATTCAAATCTCAAGAGCGTTTGACGAAGGTACGGACTTCAAGGAATTTGTAAAGATTTGTGAGCCAAAAGTGGATTACTATGGATTGTTGCAATACGACGAAAAAGCTAAAATTCCGATAAATTACTTCATAGATCCTCCACGAATGAAGAACTCTCTAACAAAATATTTATGTGAGGAAGAGATCACGCAATTCGCGATCGCAGAGACTCATAAGTTTGGACACGTAACCTACTTCTACAACGGGAATAAAGAAGGATATGTGGATGAAAATTACGAAAAGTATGTGGAAATCAAGTCTGATCCGTCAGAAACCATTAGAGAACATCCTGTAATGAAAGCAATGGAAGTAAAACAAGAGTTTATAAACGCCTTAAATTCCAACGAGTATAAATACTTGCGCGTGAACTTTGCTAACGGCGACATGGTAGGACACACGGGTGATATAAATGCTGCGATAATTGCTGCGGAGACTGTGGACGGATGCGTGAAAGAGATTTGTGACTTAGTGAGCAGTAAAAACGGTATTACATTAGTCACGGCAGATCATGGAAACTTGGAAGAGATGAACCATTTTAAAACGTCGCATACTCTCAATCCCGTTATGTTTGCTATTGTGGATTCTGAGTATAATAACGAATATGTAGTTAATGATACGATTCAAGAACCATCACTCGGAAACATAGCAGCAACAATTGTAAACCTTTTAGGATATGAAAAACCAGAAGGATTCATGGATTCCTTGATAAAATTTCTTTAGTTCCATTCGATTTCTTGATTATTAATTTTTATTATCCTTTCAATTGACTTTATAACTCCGTTTTCCACGGCTTCTATGACTTTTTGGTATACTTCGGGGCTAAAATTTACAGGATCGCCTATGTCTAAATCGCCCGTTTCGCCTGCAAATTCAAGCAGTCTAAACGATTTCTTCTCGATGTCTTTCAGCTGTTTAAACTTTCGCCTCAATCTTTTGAGATGCATGGTTTCCATTACGAGAATTAAATCTTGCTTCTCCAATAATTCAGCATCCATTATTTTTCCACGAAATTCGCTGAAGTCGATATTTTTAGTTTTTAAATATTCAATCGTCTCAGGCTGAGCGGTTTTAAAGAAATTAATAAATCCCGCGGAGTCAAAATTTACATTCTTTAAGTCCTTGTCATATTTAGTCTTTTTGAGCCATAAAGACAACCCATGTGCTAAAGGACTCCGGGCAGTGTTGCCAAAACAAACCCACAGTACATTTTTAATTTTTTCCATGATATCCACATTAAAAAATGAAAGAAAGAAAAAAAAATATTGGAATTACTAAAGTTGACTATTTTATGAATCTCTTCTTAATCCAATCTGGAAGTATGTATCCAATATAGAACTCGATCGAGCTTGTTATCATAATGATGTTTCCCGGGACGGGTAAATCTATGATACCTAATAAAGCTCCTATTAAAAACGATATAAAAGCAACAAATAGTATTTTTCCCCTAAGCTTAATTTCTGGATTCTCGTGTTTTATTGACTTCCACGAAAAAGCCAATCCTGATACTAAAGTTATCACGGAAAAAACGACTTGAAAAACCATCCAAAGAGGTTGATAGTTCATATTGAGGTCATGACTTGGCACGATTATTATTAGCGATATGTCAGTAAACAGAGCATAGAAGAGAAGTATCTCAAAAACGATACCAACTATAGTAAATAGTAATAGAAGGTGTTTTCTATACTTTTTAAACACGAGTTCAGTGAAAACAAGAGTCCACAAGATTAATCCAAGTGGTATGAATAGATTTCCAATGAGCGCACGAATTTGATAAGATAAACTAACCCTTGTTGCGAGAATGTATATCAAATTAACAGCTGAAGGCATCCAAGCTTCAACAATGATAATCCAAGCTAATCCGACGTAAATTAAGGTTTTATCCTTGGATTTAAAGTATTTTGCGATGAGCAATATGCCAACTAAAGTCGAGATTGAAACAAACACGAGGGCTAAAATAGCACTAATTAATATAGGATCCATGATCGTTATCCTTGTATTTTTATAAAATATAAGTATTCAATAAAGCAATACCAATTTAAATGTCTCCTTTTTCGATTTCATGAGGAGGAGTTATTTTTTTTTAAAGAATTTAAAATAATACGAAAATAAAGCAAATCAATGAAAATTTAAAATTTAAAGTCTTTTTGCCAATTTTTATACCCAATCTGCCATAACTTCAAGCGTGGTTTATTAACTTTGTTATCCAATTCAATACCTGGAGTAGATTTATTCATTATCTTACGGTATCGATTGAAGTATTCATCTGCATCTGGAGAACCATCAATAAGACTCAATATTGCTTTTTCGGTAAAATATAAAATTAAGTCTGGTTTGATATCAGGATTTTCTGTAGTCATTTCCAAGGAATTTTCAGATTTTTTAAATAAAAAATAGCGTAACTTAAAATCTTCCCCTTCTATACTTTGTTCAGTAATTAAATATTCC
>JAEORV010000020.1 GCA_016840695.1 Promethearchaeota archaeon | reverse complement strand
TTATCTTCACTGATTTCTTCAATAACCTTGGAGCGCCCTTTTTTTGTTACTCTGTAATGAAAATATTCCATATGAAATGATAAAAATCTCATTTTACTCCGTAAAACAATTTAATATAGAATTAATTTTTAAATTTTTCCTTTTTATTCTTAATATAATCAATATAATTAACATATATTCCATTTCAATTAAATATTAATAAGATTTACTAATTTCATATATTGAATATCTTAAAAGAAAACTCTCTTCACATAAATAATAGAATGTCTTTCAAAAAAAGAAATACAAGGAAAGATAAACCCATTGAACATTGTGCTGTTTTTGGTGTTACCTGCGATGATGTAACATTCTCTGTTTCTAGATATTTATATAATGGATTAATGTCATTACAACATCGTGGTCAAGAGTCGACCGGGATCTCAATTTTTAAAACTGGAGCTAGTGGAATTCATACTTATAAGAAAAAGGGTTTGGTTTCGAAAGTATTAAACGAAAAAAGGTTAATTCAGTTCTATGGAAATATAGGAATTGGCCATAATAGATATGCGACTACGGGGGCTTCAGAGTATTCATCTCATGCTTTTATCCAACCGTTTCATTTGAAAAATAATTTAATCGAGTTTTCTTTAGCTTTTAATGGAACTATTCCCATTTACGATGAAATTAAAGATCAAATGGCTGATTTAGGGTGCGTCTTTATAACGAATACTGATACTGAAGTAATGGCACAATTAATTGCGTCAATTGCCCAAGAAACCAACGGTTGGGGTGAAACTTTAAAAGTTGCGAGTAAATATCTAAAAGGATCTTATTCTTTAATCTTGTTAACCTCAAACGGAGATATTTACGCTATGAGAGATCCTTTAGGATATAAACCTTTATGTATTGGAGAATTAAAGACTGAAAAGAGAAATTTCTATTTTGTTTCATCCGAATCTTGTGCTATAGACGCTGTTGGAGGGAAATTTTTAAGGTCAGTAAAGCCAGGTGAAATACTTCATCTAAACCATAAAAATGGGATTCATTCAGAAATGATCATAAAAGAGAGTAGAACATGTCTGTGTCAATTTGAATATGTTTATTTTGCCCGTCCTGATTCAATTATTGATGGTATTTCTGTTGGAGAAGCAAGAATGAATCTAGGAAAGAATTTAACTAAAGTAGATCCTCTTTTAAAAGATTCTGATATAAAGAAAAACGCAATTGTCGTACCTGTTCCAGATTCTGGTAGAGGTGCTGCTGTTGGATATGCCTCTGAGTCTGGCTTGCCCTATATTGAAGGATTAATGAAAAACCGCTATGTTTGGAGAACATTCATAATGCCAGGCAAGCAGAAAAGAAAAGTTGCAGTTAAAGAGAAATTAAATCCGATTAGAAGCGTCATTGAGGGTAAAGATGTAATTTTAATAGATGATTCAATCGTGAGAGGTACAACTACAAAGCAAATTGTTTCATTGATTAGAGAAGTTGGTGCAAAATCGGTAAATGTTAGAGCAAGTTGCCCTCCTGTAATAAGTGCTTGTTATATGGGTATTGATTTTCCTACTCGAGATGAATTAATTGCTGGAAAGACTAAGAGACGCTTTGGAGGTCAATATATTGAAGAGATAAGAAAAAAAATAGGCGCTGATACTTTATTATACCAAACTATCGATGGATTAACACAATCAATTGGTTTAAGTGAAAAAGATTTATGCCTAGCTTGTTTGACGGGTGAATATCATATTAAATCAATAAATGCTTTAGCAGAGAAGGATATTGAAGATGTAACAAATAGAAATAATCATTGTTAAATCTATAATGCTTCATTTTTTATTTTTGACGCACGCCTTTATGAAATCGAAATAAATCGGAGAGGGTTTGTACGGTTTGCTTTTAAATTCGGGGTGAAACTGGGTGCCAACCATCCAATGGTCGTCTCGATCAAGCTCAATGCTATTTATTATCTCGCCTGATTCGTCCCGACTAGATACTTTAATTCCTTTTTTCTCAGCATCTCCTATATATTTGGTGTTAATGTGGTATCGATGGCGAAATCTTTCCGTTATTTCTTCAGTTTTATACGCTTCGAATACTCTCGTGCCTTTTTCGACTTTAATCTTCAATCCTCCCAGTCTCATGGTACCTCCTTTTTCTGAAACGTCTTTTTGGCTTTCCATGAGGTCTACTACGGGAAATTTCGTTTTTGGGTCGATTTCAGTGGAATTTGCGCCTTTCAATCCGAGATATTTCCTACAAAATGCAGCGAAAAATAGTTGAGCACCGAAACAAATTCCTAAAAAGGGTATCTTAAATTCCATAGCATATTCCGCACACTTGATCATGCCCTCAACAGCTCTTTCTCCAAATCCGGGCGTTAATAATATTCCATCGCAATCTTCTAATTCTTTCTCAATGTTCAAGTCCTCAGTGATATTTATCATTTTCAATTCTGTCTTATAACCTTGATTCACTGCTGCGTGTTCTAAAGCGTCATTGATGGATATGTATGAATCTGAGATGTTAAAATATTTTCCAGGCATTCCAATCCTCACAATTGGCTTTTCGCTTTTATACATCTCAACCATTTTCAACCATTCGGAGTAATTATTAACTTTACTATAAGAAACTAGTTTTGCTTTCAGATCTAAGATTTCGCATAAAAGATCTCCTAACTTTTGGTCTTCGAACAGTAGAGGTAATTCATATATAATTTCCAAGTCAGGATTAGAGATTACGGCGTCCTTAGTAATGTTAGAAAACAACGACAGCTTGTTTTTAATGTCTTCTTGCAGGATTGTTTGACTCCTACATATCAACACATCTGGTTGTAACCCCGCGCTTTGGAGCATTTTTACGGAATGCTGGGTGGGCTTTGATTTTTGTTGACCCACTGCCTTAGAATAAGGAACTAAAGTTACGTGTACAAAAGCAGTATATTTTTTGGGTAATTCTAATTTTAATTGTCTAAACGCTTCGAGGAATATGCTTGATTCTAAGTCTCCAACAGTTCCCCCACATTCAATTAATAATACGTCTAGATCCTCGTTTTGTGCTATATTTAATAGTCTCTCTTTTATCATATTGGTACAATGAGGGATTATCTGCACCGTTCTACCTAAGAATTTACCCTTTCTCTCGCTAAGAATGGTTGAGAGGTAAATCTGACCTGATGTGATATTATGAGAAGGATGCATATCAATCCCGAGAAACCTTGAATACGTGCCAAAATCTTGATCAATTTCTGAAATTCGATAGCTTTTTTCATCTGACTCGTAAATTGGCTGCCCACCGGGAACAGGTTTAAAATCCCAAACATCTTCAGTTACAAAACATTCTCCGTGCTCGATGGGATTTAAGGTTCCTGGATCTACATTAAGATATGGATCTATTTTTACCACAGATATTTTAAAACCACGAAATTGAAAAAGTTTGCCTACACTCGCTGTAACAACTCCTTTTCCTATCCCCGACATCACGCCGCCGGTTACAAACACAAATTTACAGTCTGGAGGCATTTTTTATTGAGTTTTTTTTAAAGATTCTTTATACTAGGGAACAAATAAAAATAATCTACACAAATAATATACCATTTCCATGAATAAAAAGATAGCCTATTATTTCTATTAATCTGAGGAATATAACCAAGTTAAGTTGTCTTAATTATTGAATAAATAGACTTTTGGACGAAAAATTGGGATCTGAAGTTATATTGAGACCCAATCTTCTTAAGCCAGCCTCATCTCCAGGAGTAGGGATGTGAGTAGAATGCATTTCGCAACCATATAGGTCTTTTAGTTTTTCCATTGCAACTTTAGCGGAAGGATTGAAATCTGCACTAATGCTTAAGGCAATTAGAGTTTCTCCAAGGTTAAGGCTTAATCTCTTAGTATTAAAGATCTCTGACTTTAAATTACTAATAGAATTTAATATATTCGGAGATAAAAGGTGTATATTGTCTGGAATTCCCGCTAATTCCTTAATTGCGTTTATTATTAAGCTAGATGCGGCGTGCATTAATGGAGAATTTTTCCCTGTAACAATTTTCCCATTTTTCAATTCTAAAGCTGCTCCTGCAAAAACTCCCTCATTTCCTTTTCCGTTATTTTGGGCATCAATGGACGCTTGACGTGCGTGTCTCACTGTTTTTCTATCAATTGGCTGGAGGTTTAATTCTTTCATTAATAATTCCGCGCGTTGCACAGTTTTCCGATTAGCAACGCCAGCGGCATATTCACAACTATATCGGAAAAATCTCCTGATCATTTCTTGTTTCGCAGCAATTTGAGCCACCTCATCATCAATTATAGCAAATCCTGCTTTATTGACGCCCATATCAGTAGGAGAATTATAAAGTTTATCAGTATCCATGATTCTTTGCATTATTTTTTTTACAACTGGAAATATCTCTACATCTCGATTATAATTAATTGCGATTTCGTTGTATGTTTCAAGATGAAATGGATCTACTTGATTAAAATCCCCGAGATCGGCTGTTGCAGACTCATATGCCATGTTTACGGGATGTTTTAATGGTAAGTTCCAAATCGGGAATGTCTCAAATTTTGCATATCCCGCACCTGTTCCTCTCTTGTGTTCGTGATATATTTGATTTAAACACGTTGCCAATTTACCACTCCCTGGTCCAGGTGCCGTAACAATTACTATAGGTTTGCTCGTTTCAATATATTGATTGGCACCATAGCCTTCCTCGCTCACGATCAGATCGATATTTGTTGGATACCCTTTAATTGCTTGATGTGTGTATACTTTAACATCCCGCCTCTCTAATTTGTTCATGAATTGTTTTACAACAGGTTGACCATTGTAACGAGTAACCACTACTGCGGAAACATCAATATCACTTTCTCGAAGATCGTCAATTAACTTCTGGGTATCAGTATCGTACGTAATTCCAAAATCCGCGCGGATCTTGCGTCGTTCAATATCTCCAGAGAAAATACATATGATCACCTCGATCTTTTCTTTAAGACGCTTCAATAATTCCATTTTCACATTGGGATCGAATCCAGGGAGGACGCGAGAAGCGTGATAATCAAATATCATCTTTCCTCCAAATTCAAGATATAACTTATCACCAAATTGAGCTGCGCGATCTAAAATGCTTTTTGATTGCTCTTTAAGATATTTCTCGTTATCAAATCCAAGTTTCGTAATAGTCATATATTATCAGTACAATTTTGTAAGGGTTTTAATAATTCTTGAAAGATCGTGGAATTTTCCTATATATTTATTATTCCTATTCTATGAAATAAAAATTTGCCTTATTAATTTTATAATAAGTACATGTTTATACAATAATTTCGAGTATTTTGATCTTTAAAAACTAGCATAAATTTAAATATGCAAATGAATATATTTTTATTACCGTAAAAAAAAGTTTTACCGTAAAAAAGTTTGGTGAAAAGAATGTCAAACAAGAAGAAAACAACTGAACCAAAAAAGAAGAAAATTTTTGAGAAGGTTAATCTTGTTTTTAGAAACCCTGTAAGAGTTGATATAGTGAGAGAATTGTCCACTACCGCCCAAAGGCCCATAGATTTGGCAGATAATATTGGTGTCGAAAAACAGACTATTAATTATCACCTGCAATCTCTAAAAAGGGGAGGATTAGTTAGAACACATACAGAGGAGCTTTCGCAAGATAGTGAAGAAGTGGAAGAATTAACAAGAATGAAGGGAGCTCGAGTGGATGGATATACTGAAAATGGAAAAGTTCAAGTTTCATACGGAGTGGAGTTAACACAAAATGGTGAGAAAGTTGCTAAAAGATTTGTAAGTCAACTCTACAAGGAAGAAGTCGCCAATGGGAAAGAAATAAAAGAAAAGAAAAATAAAAAATAAAAAAAAGGAGGAAGATAAATAATGAAAAGCGAAAGTGTACACATAGTTGAGCAGTTGTATAAAAATCCTCAGGCGATTCTCGGATTAGAAGAACCTCAAATTCAAGAGAACATGGTTGTCGTACCGATTACATTAAAGGGAACCTTACTTGACTTCATCAGCATGACCGAAGCTGAAGATAAAGGTCTAATAGCAATCAAAGAAACAGAACAAGTTAATAACTTAGAGATCTTTAATAAAAGCGACCAACTAGTTTTGATACCTTTTGGAACGACTGTAAAAGGTGGAAAACAAGACAGGACAATATGGGAATCGATATTATTACCTGCAGAAAGTGGTGGTAAGGTCAATGGGGCTAATAGAAATTACGTCGTACCGGCTAAATGCGTCGAGCAGTCAAGGTGGAGCTATAAGAGAAGCAAGGGCAAGGGCTTCAGATCGGCAAAAACCAGGCTACATCCAAATTTAGCATATGCGGCACAAACCGCAGGCGGTCAAGGTGCAGTATGGAACGAAATTCAATCTCATAGAGCTGAGATGAGCATTGCAAGCGATATTGCTCCCACGCAGAATTATCTTGAAATGATGGAGACTATTGAAAAGGAAACCGAGAAAATCGTGAACAAGTTCAAAAACGTGAAAGATCAATGCGGAATTGCGGTATTTATCAACGGAGAATTCATTGGAATGGAATTTTACGCTAATGTTAAGGCTTGGAGTTCAATGAGCGATGATATTATCAAGGCTTTTTCAGTGGAAGCTCTGAGGTTTAAAGACAAACCGACTAAGAAAGTTGAGGGAAAGTATTCCGATATCATTACCCGGGCTCTAAAAGAATTGAAAATGGATTTTTCCGTAAGAAAAGGCGTTGGTTTAGGCAATGTAGTGGATTTTAATTCTGAAGACCAAAAATGGAGAGGAAACACGTTAGTTCACGAGGATATCATGGTACAGTTTTATTTGGTCTCAAAAAGAGGGGGCGCCACGGAAAGCCCACCTGTGAGAATGCAACGACAAGACTATATCCAACAAATGGTAAGAGATTTCTAAAAATTCTAAAATTAATAATTTTTTATTATTCTATTGATTTAGAGATTCTTATTCTATAATTTTTTGAATTACTCAATATATAACCATAAGATTTATCAATAACAATGATAATGAAAGAACATTATCTTTTAATTAAATATTAATGATAAAGATGAGGAAAATGAAATGAACAAGAATCAATTGAAAGCAATACTAATAGGTGCAGGAGATCGGGGTATAAATACTTATGGACTTTATGCTTTAAACAATCCTGAAGACTTAAATTTTATAGCTGTAGCAGAACCAAATCCTGATCGCCGAGCGAGCTTTTCGGAAGCCCACAAGATTCCAGAAGAGTATCAATTTTCAGATTGGGAGGAAATTCTCGAAAAACCAAAATTTGCAGATATTTCGTTCATCGCAACGCAAGATCAAATGCACGAGGGTCCAGCAATTAAGGCTATGGAGCTTGGCTACCACGTCTTGCTTGAAAAACCGATTGCAACCACGGAGGAAGCTTGTAAACATATTGTTGAAACATCTGAACGTGAGAAAGTTGTTTTGATGATCGCTCACGAACTTAGGTACGCAGAGTTCTTCATAAAAATTAAAGATATAATTGATTCTGGAAAGATTGGAGAAATCATCACGATTAATCATTATTTAAACTTTCATTTTTGGGCGTATGCTCACGGTTTCGTGCGGGGAAATTGGAATAACCGCGATGAAACTACGCCCATGATCCTTGCGAAAGCGTGTCACGACTTCGATCTTATTTGCTGGTATGCAGGCGTTCAACCGATTAAAGTTTCGTCCTTTGCGCGGGGACCATATTTATCGCCTGAGAATAAACCCGAGGGCGCACCTGATCGCTGCACGGATGGTTGTCCTCACGCGGATACTTGTCAATACAATGCGATCTCTATTTACTTAAATTTTGTCCAACCCCGACGTGAACTCATATTTAGTGGTAATAAAATGCTTGGTTATTTCGTGAGGCTTTCAATTAACCACCAGAATATACTGAGATTACTGTTCCCCCCTGCCCGAAAACACCTTCCATATCGTGGTTGGCCAATTAGCGTGTTAACGGACGATCTTTCTGACGAAGGCATAATGAAAGCCCTAAAAGAAGGCCCCTATGGTCGATGCGTGTACGCATGTAATAACAACCAGGTAGCCGCTCAAGTAAATAACATTGAGTTTGAAAACGGAATAGTAGCCAGCTTAACAATGCATGGACATTCTACTAAAAATAATAGGCGTATTCGAATTGACGGTACAAAAGGATCTTTAGTTGGCAATTTTTCGGAAGGAGAAATGCAAATAACAGTTTACGATCAAGTAGAAGGAACTTACGAGCCAATTAAATTCAAATTTAAAGTAGAATTACATGGTGGCGGCGATTTACGGTTATTAAACACTTTGATTGCCGCCGTGCGAGGAGAAACCGAAGCTTATACAAAGGCAAGGGAGTCCGTTCAAAGCCACTTTATATCACTAGCAGCAGATCGTTCTGCAAGAGAAGGGAAAGTCATTGAAATAAAGCAAAAATAAAAAATAGGGAACCCTTATCTTCCTTTATATACTGGTGGCTTTTTTGTAATTAATGATTTTGTTGAGGCTCGAAAATCACTGGTCTTCATCAATGCCCGTAAACCTTCATTCTCCAAATCTAAAGTGTCAGAAATGATGTCAGCAAAATAAACGCGCATGGTCTGTTTTATCCTACTAAGTGACATGCTTGCGGCTTTTGGTGGAATTAACCTTAAAGCTTGCTCTCTCGCGTAAGGTAGTAAATCATCAGGGGGCAAGATTTTATTGACCAGTCCTAGCCCTAACGCTTCTTGAGGACTAATCTTTTCCGTGAAATAGCAAATCTCTGCCGCTTTTTGAAATCCAACATACATTGGTAAAATAAAAGACAGTCCAAATTCAGGCATGATAGCTCTTTCAGCAAAATTGAATCTCAAATACGACTCAGGATCGTCTGCCATGTATATTAAATCAGCACCAGCTAGAGGCATTGTAATTCCTGCTCCTATTGCTAATCCATTTATCGCAGCGATCACAGGCTTTTGAAAGTTCCACAATTTCATGCACGTTTCTTTTTGGGCAATGTCCATTAGGTCAATTTCATCAACAATGTGTTGGGGGATTTGCGTCATCATTTTCATGTTAAAATATCCTCCCGAAGAGAATGCTCTTCCTTCTTTAGAACCTGTCATTATTAGAATTTTAGCATTTTTATCCTTCTCCATATCATCAAGCGCTGTCCTTATCTCCAAGAAAGTAACGTGAGACAGAGCATTTCTCCTTTTAGGGCGGTTTAGCGTTATCGTGCAAATTCCGTTTTCTTCCTTCTCATATAAAATATCTTCAAATTCTTCTATCTTCATAGTTAACTCTTCTTTATTTTAAATAAATAACTTATATCTAAGTGTAAAAATATAAAATTATTTATATTTCTAAGGTTATATTTAATATCGACTGACAAGTAAGAAAGTGTACAATTTTGCATAAGTATAAATACTTAACTTGCTGTTTTCAATTTAGGGTTTTTAGAATATAATTTGATGATTAAAGATGAATATCAAATACCAGGAAATCATTAAAAATGTAAAAACTATCATTGTTTGCATGTCTAAGGATTACAAAATTATAGAATTTAATCGAGAAGCTGAAAAACTCTACGGTTGGAATCGCGAGGACGTGATTGGAAAAAATTATTTAAATCTTTTTGTACCTGAAGAATATCACGAAGCCTTTGTTGATGACGTGCATAAAATACTTGAAGGACAAGATCAAGTGAGTTATATTAATCGCGTAAAAATCAAAGACGACAAAGAACTTATAATACAGTGAATCGTTTCATGTATTAGCGATGTTATTAGTAATGATGTGTGCATTATAGGTGTTGGAAAAGACATCACAAAAGGAGAAATAGCAACGCAAAAATTACAAAAATCGAAAGAGAACTATCGTTTATTAATTGAAAATTCAACCGATATGATCGCAAAAACGGATAGAGAGGGGCGGTTTGAGTTTGTTAGCCCATCTTATTGTAAAACATTTGGAAAAACGGAAGAAGAATTAATAGGCAAGCATTTCATGCCATTAGTCCATGAAGAAGACCGCGAATCAACCTCCAAGGCAAGACAGAAATTTTTTAGATATCCGTATACCGCTAGATTTGAACAACGAGCATTGACAAAAAACGGATGGAGATGGATTGCGTGGGCGGATACCGCAATTTTAGATGATGATGAGAACGTCATAGGCGGGATAGGTGTTGGGAGAGATGTAACTGAGCGTGTTTTGGCGGAACAAGCACTAAGAGAATCCGAAGAAAAATTTAGAACGCTTGCTGAACAATCGGTGGTTGGACTTGCAATTATTCAAGAAAATAAAACAAGATATGTAAACAGGGAATTAGCTGAAATAATCGAATACCCATATGATGAGGTTATAAAGTGGAGCGTTTTTGATTACCTAAATATAATGCATCCGGAACACGCAAAATTTCTTAAGGAGCAAGACAGGAAAAGAAAGGAAGGATTTAAAGATTTAGTAGATGATTATCAATTATGCGTGTATACCAAAAAGGGTGATGAAAAATGGATATATTACTTTACGAAGATCATTACCTACGAGGGGGAACTGGCAAATCTCGTTTGCTTAGTTGATATCACGGAACGTAAAAAAATAGAAAACGAGTTAATAAAATCAGAAAACAAATATCGCAAAGCATATAATAGAGCAGAATTTTATAAAGACCTCTTTGCTCACGATATAAATAATATTCTTCAAAAT
>JAEORV010000019.1 GCA_016840695.1 Promethearchaeota archaeon | reverse complement strand
CTGCATCACCTCCTATTGAGGTAAGCCTAAAGATTGATGCTTATGTCTTCGATATACCCTTGGATCAAAGAATAGAATATGTACATACTAAAGATGTGGGAGTAGCAATCGCAAATTGCGTGACTGCAGAAACTAAGAAAAAAGTGTTATTAATTGGTGGAGGAAAAAAGTGTCAGATGTTAAACCGTGAATTCATGACGAAGTTATTAGAGGCCACAGGTGTAGGAATGCTTCCAGATTCGGCTTTTAAAGTGCCTAAAAACGATAAAGATTGGTATTATACAGATTGGATGGATACAAGCGAATCGCAAGAGTTATTACAATACCAAAGTTTAACATTTGAAGATTATCTTGAGGAATTTAAAAAAAAATTAGGCATTATGGGCAAGTTGGCGAAAATATTTAGATCTTTTGCTCAAAAATTACTTTTAAAGAATTCACCATATTACAATAACTAATAAAGTGCCAAAACAGTATCCTTAAGGAGATCTACTGTGGTATAACGATTTTTACCGCCATTTCTCAAGTAATCCATGGCCATTTCAATGCCTTTTATGCTGAGATGAAAGGTTGGAACAACTTGTGCGATTTTTAATTGAGTCCACGACATCCATTTAGGGTTAACGGGTTCAGGATTTATCCAAATGGCCCTATTTTTAAAGTGATTTGCAATTTCACTAATATAATAAATCCCTGAATGTTCGTTGCTCGCATCATCGTAAATGGCTCCATGAGGTCTTACTAACTCAGATCTCCACATTGATTGGTCTCCAACCACGATTACAATCCATGAACTATCGTATTTTTTTAGAAAATCATCAAATTCTATTGCTCGATCTTTATTTCTTCTTGCGTCATGATACAAATAATTATAAATACAGTTGTGAAAGTAATAATACTTAAACTCCTTCCAATGCGAGAGATTATTCGCCGCTGAAAACAGCAGGTTGACTTGATGTATGTAAGGATCCATCGTTCCACCCACGTCCATCAAAAGGAGAAGCTTGATATTATTTTTCCTCCTTTTCTTGAGGATTATCTCGATATCCCCTCCATTTCTGCCGGTTTCGTCAATTGTTTTTTTAAGATCTAACTCATCCTTTTTACCAATTTCATCTAACTTCTTAAGTCTTTTCAAGGCGATCTTTATTTGGCGCGTGTTTATGACAAGGTCTTTCCTGTAGTCTTGGAAGATCCTTTTTTGAGCAATTTTTATTGCCCTATTTATTCCACCTTCGCCTCCAATTCTAATAACTTGAAAATTTTGTCCTGAATGACCAAAGTTAGATTGCCCTTGTGTACCTATCCATTTATCTCCAAAATCATGAGCTTCATCTTGTTCTTGCAGTAATTTTCTAAATTGGTCCTCTAATTCTTCTTCGCTCATATTAGGAAATAATTTTTCAACAATTGCAGGTAATTGGAGAATTTTAATATCTTTATTTAACCACTCCCAAATTTCTTGTTGAATCTCCTCAGGAAACTTGAGCGAAGCGTCTTTGAAAAAGTTTACGAAGGCAATGTCGTAGATGTCGAAATGATGCTCATTTTTACAAAGAATTGAGCGAGAGACGTAATAAAATTCAACCATGTTCTTTACGAGCCCTTTATTAAGAGCTTCCAGCAAGGTCATAAATTCAGTTATGCTTACTGGTAAAATCTCCTTGAGGTAATAAAAGTAGTCCAGGAACATGGGATATGGTCTATATAGTTAGTTGATATTTTTATTTTTTAGAACTCTTACAAGCAAAAAAAAGGTGTAGAATTAATTAATCTTACCTCTTTTTGAAGTTTAAGATATAAAATATCTTTATTTTAGAAAATTACACGCTTTTATATACATTTCAATATAAAAAAATGTACAATTGATTTGATGTATTGAAGAAATATAGAAATAATAAAATTTCAGTGTTTTGTAAGTTTTGTAAGTTTCTTATTACCCCGAGATATCCACGCGCGATTCGAATCTGGTAATTAACTCATCAATACCACTATAGTCATCTATTGTAATGGAAATCGCCCCCGTAGGACATGCTTTTTCGCAGCGACCACATCCCAAACAATTTTCCTGTTGAATCATCGTTTTGCCTCTTATCATCTTTAATCCGTCATATATACAGACTTTAAAGCAGGCGCCACATCCTACGCATTTATCAGGATCTACTCTTACTTCAAGTCCATCTAATCTTTTTGCAAGTTTTCTTCTAATTTCGGATGGAAGGTGTTTTGCCAAGGAAACAACGCAGCAACAAGAACAACAATGACAAATTGACATGAGTTCATTTTCATATTCTACCACCCCAAAGTATTTGGCATCACCTCTAAATTTTCCTAAATGTGGGACCAAGCCATTTTCATAAGCTAAACGCTCTCGTTCTAAAGCCTCTTCTTTAGTTGCGAGACGCCCTCCTGGAATTTTAGATAGATCCATTTCAGCAGCACCTTTCCCTAGATATGTACATCCTAATTCAATAGAGTGATTTTTACACTGATTGGCTGTACGACACGGACAATCCATCAAAACAATTGTCCCTGCTTTATTAATGAAATACTCAGTGACTTTATAATGCAATACCTGATCCTCATAAGTACCCAGAGACACATTAACGGGGATAGGGGTGCCTGTTTGGGTTTCAATACCATCGGGGTAAGCGAATTTTTTGTATAATTGCTTAAATATTGGAAATTTGAGAAGTTTGCTCAGCTTCCGTAACCTTCTTGCTCTTTTTGTATCCATTTCGATTGGTTTTAATTCTTTTTTCTTCATTTAATCACCTTATTTGCATGTCATGATAAGAAGTAATTTGTTATATTTTAAATAAATAATAAAAATAATTATTATTTAATGAGTAGATAGATTAAAATAATATTAGGTTTAGCAAAAAAAAATAAAGTGACTTTACAAATATTTTTAGAATGTTCGTGAAAGCTAAGTTTGACGGTTATATCGCTATATCTTAAGGATGTCCAGGTATAGATGAGGATGTTACATTAATCTAGAATAAAAATTAAAATAAAAAAAAATAGATTTTTTTACTCAATCTTGAAGCTTGCAGTTAGCAATTTATCAGCTTGCGAAGACGGTCCAACATGTACGAGATATTCGATTTTTTCAACAACCCAGTCCTTCTTCTCGATATCGTAATATGCTAATTCTTTTGCTTTTAAATGAATTATAAAGATTTTAGTCTCGCCGGGTTTTAAAGAGATCTTTCCGAATCCTTTCAAGTCTTTCACATGTCTTTCTACGGACGAGCCCTTATATCCAACATATAGTTGAACTATTTCTTCTCCGGCAACTTTTCCCGTGTTGGTAACATCTATGCTTACTTTAAGTTCCTCGTTTTCCTTCATGCTGGTTTTATCGATCTTTAAATTATCATAGGAATAAGTTGTATAACTCAAGCCAAAACCAAATGGGAAAGCGGGCTCGTATCCTTCTTTATCCATTAAATTGTACCCGTGGTAATAATCGTATTCTATTTCTCTCGTTGCTATATCGATGAATGGAAGCTGGTCTTGCGATTTTGGGAACACCATTGGAAGTTTTCCACAAGGATTTACATCACCAAATATGATTTCTCCTAATGCCGTTCCCCCTTCCATTCCGGGATACCACGCCATGATGATACCTTTTACCTTATCCTTCCAAGCTTCAGTAATGATTGCGCTACCTCCCTCTAACACGACAAGGCAATTTTCATTAACTTCAGCAGCTTTAGCAATTAAAGTTTCATCTTCTGGTTTGAGCGTGAGAGAAGGTCGATCCCCAGATTTCCCCGTGTATTCACCTTCGTCCTTGTAGGTATATCCTGCAACGACAATTATCACGTCAGAAGTTCGAGCTAACTTCAAAACTTGATCAACATTTTCCCCTTCATCATGAACCACTTCAATAGAACTACCAGCCAATTTTTTAATACCTTTAAATGGAGTTGTTACAAATGGTGGATATACCCTACTACTCCCGTGATCACCTAGATTTTCCATATTTGCTAGTTTCCCAAATATTGCTATTTTTTTTATGTTGTCTCTATTGAGGGGTAAGAGATTCTTTTCATTTTTTAACAACACCATGCTCTTCCTGATAGCTTCCAAAGAGAGCATTACGTGTTCATTGCAAGCAACTTTATCCAATTTATACATGGTAGGATCTCCTTCGTGTGCAAAAATAAGCTTTTGCTTTAATATTCGTAAAACTGCCTCGTCGATTTCTTGCTCAGAGATCTCTCCGTTTTTAACGAGCTTAACTAATTTCTTTGGGCCCATTCGTATGTGAAAGGGCATTTCAATATCAACACCTGCTTTAACAGCAGTTTTTCCATCTCTAATTCCTAACACGAAATCTGTAATTACAAAACCCTTGAAACCCCAATCCTTTTTCAATATATCGCGTAAGAGGTGTGGATTGTGACCACAATATTTACCGTTTACTTTATTATAGGCATTCATGATGGACGCTACTCCTGCGTCAACGCATTTTTTGAAATGAGAGAGATATATCTCGCGTAATGATCTCTCATCTATAGTCACGTTGACTTTAAAACGCATATTTTCCAAGCTATTGCAAGCGTAGTGTTTAGCGCACGCCATGATGTGTTTTTGGATGCCTTTTGTAAGTGCAACTCCAAAAGCACCTAAGTGAAAAGTATCTTCGCCATATGTCTCTTGAGCTCTCCCCCATGCGGGATGTCTAAGCAGGTTAATACAGACACCTCCAAAAAAGTGAGCACCTTGCGCTTTCGCTTCAATTCCAATTACATCTCCAATTTTTTCTTCTAATTCTAAGTCCCAACTTGCACCTCTGGCCATTGAAACGGGAAAGCACGTTGATGCGCCCATTACAACACCCCTAGGTCCATCGGAAAAATTTATTCCTGGGATTCCGAGTTTCTTGTCTTCCCCTGCTGGAAGAGGGTGATCGTTATATCTCTTAGCCATTCGTGGACCTCCCGTGACTATTGATTCGTCTCCTGACATTTGATAAGCTTTTTCTTTCAATGTCATGATCGAGAGAATTTCTTGGGCTTTTTTCTCAATTTCATCTTCGGATAGCCCCTTTAATTTGTTCCAGTCTATCCATCTTTCATCTTTTTTTGTCATATTTCAAACCATTTATTTGCTTTGTTTAATAATGATGAATAATTTTAAAAAATTATTAAGACACTTAATAAAAGCGATAAAGTATGGTAGAACAAAAAGAACCGCTTTACATGGATCCTAATAAACCACTTGAAGCAAGAGTAGATGATCTCATTTCACGAATGACGCTTGACGAGAAAATATCTCAAATGACTAACGATGCTGCTAAAATTGAACATCTTTATGTGCCAAAATATAATTGGTGGAACGAATGCCTCCATGGTGTTGCAAGCGCAGGTGTTGCTACAGTATTTCCCCAAGCAATCGGGATTGCTGCCACATGGAACATTGAACTAATGGATGAAATTTCAAGAGTTATTTCTGATGAATGTAGGGCTAAACATCATGATGCGATTAGGAGAAATAAAAGAAGAATATTTTTAGGATTAACCTTCTGGTCGCCTAATGTAAATTTATTTAGAGATCCGCGATGGGGCAGAGGGCAAGAAACTTATGGTGAAGATCCTTATCTCTCTTCAAGGATGGGCGTTTCGTTTGTCAAGGGCTTACAAGGGGATGATCCTAAATATTTAAAATTAGTTGCAACACCTAAACATTATGTTGCACATAGTGGACCCGAGCCAGATCGTCATACCATGGATTTAAAAGTAAGTAAAAAAGATTTATATGAATCTTACCTCCCTGCCTTTAAGGCATGCGTTCAAGAAGGAAAGGCTGTATCTGTCATGCCGGCATATAATAGATTGAATTCTGAACCTTGTGGAGCTAGTAAACCATTGTTGGAAGATATTTTACGCGATGAGTTGGGATTTGATGGTTACGTAGTGTCAGATTGTGGAGCTCTTACTGACATATTCCAAAACCATAAAGTAGTGGAAACTCCCGAAGAGGCATCTGCAATGGCAATTAACGCGGGCATGGATCTATTTTGCATTGGTTTAATAACCGTTAGAAAGAAGAGAGTTGTATGGAAGTGGATAAAGGGTGCCGTAGACAAGGGATTACTTACTGAAGAGAAAATCGATGAATCTTTAAAACGTCTATTTACGGCACGATTTAGGTTAGGTATGTTTGATCCTCCCGAATTGGTTCCATACGCCCAGATACCGTTTGAAAAGAACGATTGCGAAGAACATCGGGCTCTTGCATTGCGAGCAGCTAGAGAATCAATAGTATTACTCAAAAACGACAATAATATTCTTCCTTTGAATAAAAATATGAAATCTATTGCAGTGATAGGACCTAACGCTGACGATTTAGATGTGCTTCTTGGGAATTATAATGGCGATCCATCTAGATATACCACCTTTCTTCAAGGGATTAAGAACAAACTGCCTAAAACTGAAATTCTCTATACTAAAGGATGCGCTCTCACGAATAAATCTACGGAAGGCTTTGAAGAAGCTATAGAAATTGTAAGAAAATCAGATATCGCTATCGTAGTGTTAGGTATCTCGCATCTTTATGAAAGTGAAGAAATGATGGCATCAGAATCGGAAGCGAAAGGAGATCGTGTTCACTTAGATCTACCTGGGGTTCAGGAAGACTTATTAAAAGAACTACATTCAACTGGTACTCCAATAATTCTTGTGCTAACAAGCGGGAGCGCTTTATCTGTAAATTTTGCAAAAGTAAATATTCCTGCCATTATTCAAGCGTGGTACCCCGGAGAGGAGGGCGGTGCTGCTACAGCCGATGTGATTTTTGGAGATTACAATCCTGCAGGAAAATTGCCAGTAACATTCTATAAATCAGTTGATCAATTACCTGATTTCCTCGATTATAATATGGAAGGAAGAACATATCGATTTTTTAAAGGCGAGCCATTATATTCCTTCGGATACGGTCTTAGTTATACAAAATTCCATTATAGCAATCTTCAATTATCATCAAATAAAGTGAAAACAGACGAGAATATTTCTGTTAGCGTAGATGTTGAAAACATTGGTAAAATATCTGGCGATGAAGTCGTAGAAGTGTATGTGAGTAATAAAACTGCATCTATTAGAGTGCCGATCAGGGAGCTTCAAGGTTTTAAAAGAATTTCACTTAACAGTGGCGAGAAAAAGATTGTTACGTTTACATTAACACCAACCCAATTTTCAATTATTAACGAAGATGGAAAACGGCTCGTTGAACCTGGAAATTTTGGCATTTCAGTTGGTGGCTGCCAACCTGGATATAGCGAAGATGGAAAAAACATAGTAGAAGGGGATTTTGTAGTCGTTGGAGAAATAATACACCTATGAGGCGTTTGTTTTTAACATTTATTCAGTTTACTAAGGCGAGAGCTAACCCGAAAGCACCAATTATTTCTGATATCTTTCCAACTCTTGAAGTATCAATAATAACTTGATTGATATCCATGTAAATTGCACCATGAGCTTTCCCATTTCCTAAATGAACTAAAGTTCTATATATTAGGTTTCCAGAGATTCCTTCGGGAGCTATGATCAAGTTTGATTTATTTTCGATAGCTTTTTCTATTAGTATTTCATCGTGAGAAATTGAGAAGGACTTATCATTTTGAAAATGTCTGACTACCTCTTCTGCAATTTTTATCGTGTCGTCAACTTGACCATCTCGTCCTATATCACTCTTTCGACCACCTGACAAAACGCTAATTATTGGCGAGATTTTTAAAGAATTCAAGACTTTAACTGCCGACTGAATAAAAGCGATTTTCTTTTCAAGATTATTACATTCGTCAATTCCTACAGGGCCATAAAAGAATTGGTATCCATCATGGGTTTCTAATAATGTCAACCGATTTATTTCATCGATGTTCATTTGTTTCTTCACGCTTTTAAGAAACTTGCTGGAACTCAAGGAACCTCGAACAACAGCATCAATTTTCCCTTGCATTAGAAGTTTTATAATATATTCCTCAGGTTCCTCACTTTTGACAAGGGAGATCCTTGTATCATTCTTCTTATATTCAGGATCGTTTAATAAATGATGGGTTTGAGATTGAGTTCCTATTATATGAATTGTGGCGTTATTTTCTTTCAAGAAATCCGAAGCAGCGCTTAAAATTTTAAGGTTATGAGCTTTATCTCCCCCTAATCCTATCCCAATGTTAGCATCTTTACCTTTGGCCATAACCGTGAATTTATCTAATATTTTCATTTTGTAAACACCTCTAAATTAACCCCACATTATATATTAGAAAGACTAAAATGAGCAAGATTGCATCGTAAACTCCATGAGTTATCATCACGGCAATTAAATTTTCATTCCTCCAACGAAAAAGCAAGCCCAATAAGAGAGATATTGCCATGTATGGAAAAAACGCGTAAATAAACGACGCTATAAAAGTGCTCAACGAAATTTCTCCAAATATGAAAGCTATAATATAGATTAACAAGTGAATAAGAGCAAAAATTAAAGCCGTGATAAATATCCCCCATTTTTCTCCTAATTCGCTTCTTACTAATCCCTTTTGCATGAATCCTCGAAATAATACTTCTTCCGAAGTCCCAACAACTAGAAGCATGACCAGAACTATGAGAAATAGCCCGAATGCGTCAGTATTTGCGATCATCATGTCCACTTCGTCAGCGGGCATCATTTCACTATTGAAGAAAATGAGGTCCATTATTACTGTGACTCCAAATACCAAAAAAAAACCAACAGCAGCAAATCCTAATCCAAGGAGCACTTCTTTGAGAATCCCAATCTTATCGTATCCCTTAGATGTAAATCCTAACAATCTCAATCGATTAGTCAAGGTAGGTTTTTTAAGGTATTTACCGACATAGATTGCGGGGAATAATATAAAAATTAATTCGAGTAAAGAAGATAATACCACGAAATAAATCTTTGTTGCTAAATCCTCCAAATAATTCAGGTTAAAATTTGTTAGAGCAATAATCATGAGAATCCCAGAGCCAATAAAGGACATTATAACGAATGCAAGTACCGGTATTCCAATAGATGCTCTAATGTTCCATATTTGCTTGTCTTTTTGATTCAAAAGCTCTTCGATGGATAATTTTTCAATTCCATATCGAATAGGTTGATAAGTGTGAGAAATTTTTTTCGATTGTTGTGGTGAGATTGTCCCGTGAGTTCTGATATATTCTATATCCAAGCCACACTTCATACAAAACTTAAGATTTTGGATAGGAGGTAACTTATTGCCACATCCCGGGCAATATTGCCATTTTTTATCTTTTAAAAAATTTTCGTTTGTACTCATGTTTAGGATCCGGGACATTTAATGCGTGAAATAACAAAATAACTCGTCATTTTCTAATTTAATTGGATTAACAAATCCATATCTCTCAAATTGAATGGTCGTGTTTAATGGGATACTTTTTAAATTGATTTCGCCATATCCATTCGATACTACTCCATCTGGTTTAAGAATCTTTACTTTAATATTGCTATCGTAAGGAACCCAGTGTATGATAGAATACTCTCTATTAAGCTCTAAACTATGATAATAAGACGTGACGTTATTGTTTTTCAAATCAATTGATAAAATTTGGATATTGATTAAATCTTTTAACCGTAAAATCTGCCCTACTTTTAACTTGTTCGCATCCTTTTTAGAGATGAAAATTTTCAATTTTTTATTAGAAACCTTTCCTTTTATGATTCTTTTCCCCTTTTTCGGATTTGATGGTAGTAGCATGGGTTCTGCCATGTATTCTTCGAATGGAACTTCATCAATTTCTAACAATACAGGATCTTCTACAAAAAAATACCTATCTGAAATTTCGTCAATCAAGTCTTTATTCTTCGAATATAACCAACCCGTAGAGAATGTTATTCCAGAAATCGACATTCCAAGAGATAATAGTGATTCTTTTAGTGCTTCTGGTTTAATTCCGCGTTTTTTTAATGATTGAAGGCTCCAAGTCCTTGGATCGTCCCATCCTTCATATAATCCTTTTTGTATGTTATTTCTTGCCTCTGTTTTACTCAGTTTCATGTCGGGAAATTTTATGCGTCCATAATGAAGGAATTCTGCCTTTTTCCAACCAAAATGGTCCCAGATAAAATCCTCAATAAAATCCTCCTTTACTAAGTCAGCTCCTCTTATGATATGAGTTATCCCAATGAGATAATCGTCAATAGCCCATGAAAATTCAAGCATTGGCCATACGAGATATTTATTTCCCACGCGTGGATGTTCAGCTTCAGAGATCCGCATGATTATGTTATCCCTAACTGCAGGATCTTTTTGGTCCATACCTGTTTTCAGCCTGACGACGGCTGTGGTTTCCTCATATTTACCTTCAAGCATGAAGTTCCATTCTTTTAGATTCTTTTCTACGGATTGGGCTCTATGTGGACAAGGTTTCTTCTGATCCTTAAATTTATTTTTAAAGTCTCCCGCGGAACAAAAACAGACATAAGCAATTCCATCTTTGATCAGTTTCTCACAATATTCATAGTAGAGTTCAAGACGATCGCTTTTGTAGAAAACCTTCGTATATTTCACGCCCAACCATTCTAAACCATCCTTTATTAGGTCATATGCTTCAGGAAGCACATATTTAGCTTTTGGCGTGTTTCTTAGCGATTTTGGGCTTCCAATAGTATCATCGTAGAAAAGATAAACTTCACCGTCGTGTTTATTGACATATTCGTTATTTAAAACAACCATGCGCGCATTTCCAATATGCAACGCCCCACTTGGATAGGGTGCTAAACGCATTATGAGTTTATCGTACTTATCGAGATTAGGTAATTCTGGTAATTCTTTTTGCTCTTTTACTT
>JAEORV010000018.1 GCA_016840695.1 Promethearchaeota archaeon | reverse complement strand
TATATATTATATCACCTTAGGTCTCTTTTGCTGGTATTATTATGGTGTGTCAGTAAATCTCCTATTCTTAGCATCGTTTGCTATCGCAATTGTATATGTTATTGCGGTCAGCAGCTTCGTGACCCTTTTTAGTTCGTTCATGAAAAGCGTCAATATGACAATCATTTCAACGATTTTGATCCTATTCATTGGATTCACCATGGCAGATCAATTGATTACTGTATTCCTTCCTGATGTCGAGCCAATATATTCTATACAATACGCAAGCAATCTTATATCTTCGATTTTAACACAACCATTTCCGGATCCCAGGTATACCGATATAACTATGAGAGATTTTACAGTAAGAACTTGGATAACCCCCACAATTGAAATAGGAATGACAGTATTGGTCATTTATATGATAACAAGCTTGATATTAGCTTCAATTATATTTAAACGGAGGCAACTCTAATGTTAAAAAATAATAAAAGTGTGAGGATTAGGATTATTAGCATTTTAACTCTAAGTATAATTTTAATCGGGACTTTTTCAACGGTAGCTACAGCGACAACCTATTACTCTACATTAGCGAAAGGAACTGAATTTTTCCAAGTATCTACATTCAATGAGACAGCATGGCAGACAACTGTTAGTACAAATTCTAATCCTAGCGATTGGTTTGAAGGAGACGCAAATATCACTGGCGCTCAAAGCAAGTTCACGACAATGGGATGGACGAGCGTAACCTGGGAGATGTATGATGTTCTGACATTAATAATCCTAACAGATATAGATGCTTTGAATGTTTTAATGACTATTGGACAATTTGGCTACAATGAAACAGAGATAAACGATAATTATACAAACACATATTCATTAATATCTGGAATCCGTTCGGAATGGTATTTTATTAGCGGTGCTTTTAACGAGTCGTATAATTCAGCTACCGATATGTCAATAATTCTTAGCAATCCCATAGACTACAAGAAAATCTTGGATGATTATAATGACTTAGTAAGCGTGATACAAGCGGATTTCTTTGGACCGGCAGATGCAACGGTCAAAGCAGTGTTTCAAAACATGACAGCCGATGATTTTCTCTGGCAAATAGCTTTAAACAATCTCGCAATGGGGTCTCCAATAAGTATGTACATCGAGGAATTGGTTGACTCATTAGGCTGTGAAAACGCCTCATATAGCGGAAATAAGCTGATCATTGAAAGAATAGGAGAAGCTAATTATACCGTTGAATTGACATACGGAGTTCAGGGAACATTAACATCATTTGTCGTAAAAGATGCTACTGGAACGATTATTTATCAATTTATTAGCATGGGAAATACTAATTGGATCGTTTATATTATTGTCGGTGTTATTGTAGGGTGCTTAAGTGTAGTTGTTGTCTATATAGCCTACAAAAAAAGAAAATTCAATAAATTAATTCGATAATTAAGAATTAAAATGAATTTTTTTGTACTTTCTTTTTAAAAAATAAAAGATAATAAAAAAATAATATGAAATTAAAATTTGACTTTATCAGCTTTAATGTCCTCGAAAATCTCTTTCGTCAATGGAGTGTATTCCGAGGCACCAGGTAAAAGCACGAATAACCTATCGTTGATTTTATCTAGATCAAAGGTTTCCTCTTTAAGAGTCATTTTTTTGAATTTAAATGTCGGTGTTATTTCAAATTCGGATTTAAATCTGAGAAAGAGTGGAATTGCGTAGGTAGGAAGGTTCTCCTTAAATCTCGCTAAAAGCCCATTCAAGTCGAAATCATCAAAAGTCGTTTCTGGAATGATGGCGGCCATTCCTGCCCGTCCGTCCGTGTTTGGAATCCTGACGCCATAAGCCGTAGACAATAGCACGTTGTCGTGGGTATTGATCAACTCTTCTACTTCCGTCGTGGAGACATTGTGTCCCTTCCAACGGAACGTATCTCCGAGTCTATCGACAAACGCAGCGTGTTTAAAGCCTTGGTCTCTCATTAAATCTCCAGTATTAAACCACATATCTCCTTCTTTAAAGACGTTGCGGAATATTTTTGACTCGGTTTTCTTCTTGTCAGTATACCCTGAAATCTTGTACGCACCTTCGCTTTTGAGTATGAGCAAGCCAGCTTCGCCAACTTTAACCTTTTTCATGAAACCTTTTTCGTTATATATAGGAGTTTCGTTTTCTATGTCGTATTCTACTATGGCAAAGGTTGCAGTTGTCGTACCTGTAGTGCAGTCAAAGTTTAACAAGTTGATGAGCCCAGCGTTTCCGTCGACAGCTCCGTAAAATTCAACTACTTTCGGGATGTCGAATCGTTTTTTAAAATCTACCCATATCTCAGGACGTAAACCATTTCCTATTACTTTCTTCACGGTATTATCAGCATCATCAGGTTTAGCTGGTTGGTTCATTAAGTAACGACAGATTTCTCCTACGTAACCAAACGCCGTGGCTTTATACTTCTTGATCTCGTCCCAGAAGCGAGAAGTACTAAACCTCCTCCCAACAGCCACTGTTGCTCCGGTAGCCATGACTGCTGACCAACATGTTTGTAGCGCAGTACCGTGAAAGAATGGAATGCAAACATACATTATATCGCTTGGCTCAAATTCAGCCCCTAAAATTCCAAAGTAATGACCGTAGACTGCAGTTCGAAAGTGAAGCAAGATTGCCGCTTTTGGCATTCCAGTTGTACCGGACGTAAAAATATAGGCAAGAGGATCCATCGTATGGACATCAGCAACGGTGGATGGGTTCTCCTTGGAAGAATTCTTAACAAGCTCAGCAAGATTTTCAAAGCCTTCTGGAACCGCGATTTCACCCTGATCGTGGATGAAGAAATACTTCTCCGTATCGGGTAAATCGAGTTCTGACCTTATACCATTGTATGCCTCCCAACATTCCTCTCCAACAATCATGAACTTGCAAGGGGTTATTGTAACGCTGTGTATCAAGGTTCTCGCTTTTTGTTCGCTATTGATCATTGAATTAATTGCACCAATTTTTGCATTCGCAGTATAAACAACTAATACTTCCAATCGATTTTTCATTATGACTTCAACGACATCTCCCTTTTTCAACCCTAAAGAAATGAAGTAATTGGCGTATTGATTGACTAATTCGTTAAATTCCTTATAGGTCAGCCTTTTATCTTCAAATAAGACTGCAAGATTATCAGGATTTTCTCTTACATTTTTTTCTAAAAGCGAACCCCAAGATATTTCGTTATCGTATGGCATGTTCCGTATTTCCATGATATCGTCCTGGTGCTTGGCGAAAAATTCAGCATATCTTTTTTTATATTCTTTTCTATTGATTAGAAATTGTTCTTTTTCTGGTTTTCCTGTTTCTTCTTCTGTTCCCATTTAGTTTTCACTTTTTATGTTTTTAGATATTATTCAAATCATTTTTTTTTGATTTAATCACAATTTATTCTGCACTTTATTTAAATGCTCAATTTTTGTCTTACATTAAAATAAAAAAAAGAAGAAGCTGGTCTATAAACAATTTAGAATTTATATTTCTGATCCAGTATATTTTCGTAGATTTCTTTCGTCAAGGGTACATATTCTGATTCTCCTGGTAAAATCACATACAACGAATCGTCCACATTATAAAAGTCAAAACCCTCTTCTTTAAGCTTTCCTTTTTTTAATTTAAAAGTTGGTGTAACTGTAAGCTCTGATTTAAACCTGAGAAAAATTGGAATCGCATAAGGAGCAAGGTTATCCCTGAAGATCTCTGCTAACCTTTTTAAATCGAAATCTTCAATGGAAATATTTGAAACGATAGCCGCCATCCCCGCTCTTCCGTCCGTATGTGGTATCTGGATTCCATACACGGCAGACATTTCAATATCGTCGTGCACGCTAAGAACTTCTTCTACTTCCGTAGTAGATACGTTGTGACCCTTCCAACGGTAAGTATCGCCGAGTCTGTCGACAAATTGAAGGTGTCCACATCCTATATCTCTCATTAAATCGCCTGAATTGAAATACGCGTCTCCCTCTTTGAGGACGTTATGATATAATTTCGCTTCAGTCGCTTTCTTGTCCGTATACCCCGCGAACTCATATGCACCATGGCTCAACATGAGGAGTAATCCTGTCTCACCAAGACCAACCTTTTTCATGCGTCCCTTCTCGTCTCTTATTGGTTCGTCATTTTCAATATCATATTTGACAACAGCATATTGAGCAATGCTAGAACCTACAGTATAATCAAAATTTAAGTTGTTGGCGAATCCTGCGTTTCCTTCCGATGCACCATAAAATTCTATGATTCTTGGAATGTCAAATCGAGTTTTAAATTCCATCCATATTTCTGGACGAAGTCCGTTTCCTATGACCGTTTTCACGGTGTTGGTAGCATCATCAGGACGAGGCGGTTGATTTATTAAATACCGACATAATTCTCCAACGTAACTAAAAGCGGTAGCTTTATACTTGCGAATATCGTCCCAAAAGCGAGAAACACTGAATTTTCGAGCTACTACTACAGATCCTCCGGTAGCCATTACGGCAGACCAACCAGTTTCTAGGGCCGTACCGTGGAAGAATGGAAGACAAATATAAATGATATCCTCGGGTCTGAACCGCGCAGCAAAAACTCCGAAGTAATGACCGTAGACTGCCGTTCGAAAATGCAATAGAATTGCTGCTTTTGGCATTCCAGTCGTACCAGATGTAAATATGTACGCAATAGGATCCATTGTATGCACATCTGCGACGGTTGGAGGATTATCTACTGAAGAATCTTTGACGAGACTTGGGAGATCTTCAAATCCCTCTGGTGTGGCAATATCACCTTGATCTGGAACGAAAAAAAGCTTTTGTTCTTCGGATAGATTGAGATCGGGCCTCACATCATCAAAAAGCTCATAACACCCCTCACCAATTACTACAAATTTGCCGGGAGTAAGATTTATACAATAAGAAAGTGTTCTTTTTCGGAGCTGGTTATTAATCATTGACGATATTGCCCCGATTTTAGCGTTTGCGGTATAAATGATTAATAATTCGGTTCGGTTTTTCATCAAAATCTCGACGACATCTCCTTTTTTCAAACCTATAGAAATGAAATAATTAGCGTAACGATTGACAGATTCGTTAAATTCCTTATATGTAAGCATTTCATCCTCGAAGAAAACAGCGGGACGATCAGCAAATTCTTTTGCTTTTTTTTCTAAGAGAGAGCCCCAAGAGATCTTGTTTTCAAAAGGCATCTTCTGGACTTCCATCACTTTTGAGCCAAATTTTTCAAAAAATTCCTTAGACCTTTTCTTATGCTCCTTTTTATCGATAAAATATTGTTCATATTTTTCAGTTTTTTTGTCTTCTTGTTGGAGTTCCATCTTGTTTTCACAACTTTTTTAATTTAGTACAATCAAGTCAATAATTTCTGGTTGAGTCACTATTTTGTTCCTATAATATTTAAGGCTTTTGTCGAAAATCAGTAATAAACTAATATACATTATCGATAATCAATAAAGACATCAAACAACAATGACGAAAAATGGTAGCTATCAAACTTATCTTCAATAAAAAATAGCAATTCAATATTGAATCGCTTAAAATTTATATTTATGGGCTATAATATTGTCGTAGATCTCTTTTGTTAGAGGTTGATACTCGGACTTGTTTGGAAGCATCACGTATATTGGATCTGTAATGGTTCCAATGTCAAATCCCGCAACTTTTAATACTGATTTTTTGAACTTGTATGTTGCTGTAACTGAAATCTCCGAGCTAAACCGGAGAAATATGGGAACTGCGAAATCAGCAAGGTTTTGTTTGAGATTAATCGCTAAAGTTCTCAAGTCAAAATCGTCAATACTACCGATGGGTATGATGATGGCCATTCCCGCCCGTCCATCTGTTCCTGGTAATTGAACGCCATACACGCAAGACATCTCGATTTGATCGTTCACGTTAAGCACTTCTTCCACCTCAGTGGTGGATACGTTGTGTCCTTTCCAACGGAAGGTATCTCCCAGCCTATCAACAAAAGCAGCGTGTTTACATCCTTGATCCCTCATTAAATCGCCTGTATTGAACCACTCATCACCCTCTTCAAATACGTTCTGAATTAATTTTTTTTGAGTTGCTTTTTTATCGGTGTACCCCCTAAATTTTTGTGGTGAAACATTCTTGAATATAAGCAAACCTACCTCACCAGGTTTAACCTTAATCATGTATCCCTTATCGTTATACACTGGAGTATCATTTTCTATATCGTATTTAACTATGGCATACATTCCTGTAGTTGTGCCCGTAGTGCAATCAAAATTTAAGGTATTGACAAATGCTCCATTTCCTTCCGATGACCCATAAAATTCTGCAACCCTTTCAATACCAAAACGCTTCTTGAAATCCATCCATATTTCCGGACGAAGTCCGTTTCCTATGACTGCTCTCACGGAATTATTCAAATCGTCAGGACTGGGCGGTTGATTCATCAGATAACGGCAAATTTCCCCTACATAGCTAAATCCTGTAGCCTTATACTTGCGAATTTCGTCCCAAAAGCGTGACGTGCTGAATTTCCGACCTACTGCAACGGCTGCTCCAGTCGCAAAGCATGCCGACCAACTCGTTTGTAAAGCGGTAGAGTGAAAGAAAGGAAGACAAATGTAAAATATGTCATCAGAGGTGAGCATTGTAGCCCATTCCCCAAAAAGATACCCCGTTGCCGTCATTTTATAATGGGGCACGATCGCTGCTTTAGGCAAGCCCGTGGTGCCCGAAGTAAATACATACGCAATTGGATCATTATTTTTGACATTTACTACAGTTGCCGGATTGCTAGTAGGGAAATCATTAATGACTTCAGGAAGACTAACGAATCCACTAGGAGTAGACAGTTTTCCCAGATCAGGCACGAAATAAAATTCCTCAATTGATGATAACTCAAGTTCAGACTTCACCTCGTTAAATAAGTCTATACACTCCCCCCCAATTACAGCGAATTTTCCCGGCGTCAGATTTAAACAATAAATTAAGGATTTTCTTCTCAATTCCGTGTTGATCATTGAGTTTATAGCTCCCACCTTCGCAATTGCGGTAAAAATGGCCAACAATTTCAATCGGTTTTTCATGAAAATAATAACAACATCTCCCCTTTTCAAACCTTTAGAGATGAAATAATTAGCATATTGATTAACTAATCCGTTAAATTCCTTATATGTAAGCGCTATATCCTCAAATAGCACTGCAGGACTATTAGCAAACTTTATTGCGTCCTCTTCTAAAGTTGAACCCCAAGAGACTTTATTTTCAAGAGGCATGTCCATTACTTTTTTTGCCGTGTCGACAATTCTTGCCATGTACGCTTTAAACCGCTTTCTATATTCCCTTCGATCTATGAGGTTCGGATCTTTTTGCTCTGCCTGTGAATCATTCATAATATTTTCACTATTTTTTGTGGATGCTGTATTACTTTTTTGATTGAGTTACAATTTTATCGAGATCCTATTTAAGCCTATTGTTAATCATTAGTAAAAATAAAGAAGGAAAAAAAATGAATTTTAGAATTTATATTCTTGGTCAAGAATGTTCTCGTATATCTCTTTGGTTAAAGGCTGATAATCCAACTCGTTTGGTAACAACGCGAATAACTTGTCGTTGATAATATTAATATCGAATCCCTCGGTTTTGAGCACTTCTTTTTTGAATTTAAAAGTCGAGGTAACTGAGATTTCTGATTTAAACCTGAGAAATAAGGGAATTGCGTAGTCAGCTAGGTTTTCTCTGAAATTTTCAGCCAAATTTTTCAATTTAAATTCATCAAGACTGCCAGTAGGTACAATAGTGGCCATCCCCGCACGTCCATCGGTATGAGGTATCTGGATCCCATATACACAAGACATCCCGACCTGATCATTCACGTTAAGCACCTCTTCTACTTCGGTGGTGGATACATTATGTCCCTTCCAACGATAAGTATCTCCAAGTCTATCAACAAATTGAGCATGACTACAACCTTGATCTCTCATTAAATCGCCAGTATTGAACCATTCATCCCCCTGAGTAAATACATTACGATATATCTTTGCCTCAGTTGCTTTCTTATCTGTATATCCCCTAAATGTTTGATCTGCTCCCTTGCTCTCTATTAAAAGCAAACCTGTCTCGCCCCTCTTTACCTTTTGCATGTATCCCTTTTCGTTTCTTATTGGATTGTTATTTTCAATATCGTATTTAACAATGGCATAAGTACCTGTAGTCGTACCCGTAGTACAATCAAAGTTTAATATATTTGCAAATCCACCATTTCCCTCTGAGGCCCCATAAAAATGGCCAATTCTTGGAATATCAAATCGAGTTTTAAAATCCACCCATATTTCTGGACGAAGCCCGTTACCTATGATCACTCTCACGGAATTATTTAAGTCCTCAGGACTGGGAGGTTGATTCATGAGATATCGGCATATTTCTCCCACGTAACTAAAGGCCGTTGCATCATATTTTCTGATTTCGTCCCAAAAGCGAGACGTGCTAAATTTTCGACCTACTGCTACAGCCGCTCCCATAAACATTGCAGATGACCAACCCGTCATCAGGGCAGTACCGTGAAAGAATGGAAGACAAATATATATTATATCATTAGGCGTGAGTTGTCCTACCAATTGTCCAAAAATAAACCCATAGCCCGCCGTGCGATAATGAATTAAGATCGCTGCTTTAGGCAAACCAGTGGTACCTGATGTAAATATATATGCTATGGGATCGCTTGTATGGACATTTGCCACGGTTGAGGGATTGTCTATGGGGAAATTTTTAACAACTTCAGGAAGATTAGTAAAAAACTCTGGAAGGGTCATGGTGCCTTGATCCGGCACGAAGAAAAGCTCTTGAGTTCCTGATAACTCGAACTCAGATCTAACATCATTGAAAATATCATAACATTCCTCTCCGAGCACGATGAATTTCCCTGGAGTAAGGTTTAAGCAATGTATCAAAGTTTTTTTTCTTAGCTCGTGATTGATCATTGAGGATATTGCTCCAATTTTAGAAACAGCTGTATATATCGTTAACAATTCTGTTCGGTTTGTCATAATAATTACAACGCAGTCTCCTTTTTTTAAACCCATGGAAATGAAATAATTGGCATATCGATTTACAATTTCGTTAAATTCTCTATAAGTTAACACCGTATTTTCAAATTTAATGGCGATATTATCTGAATATTCTATTGCATTTCTTTCTAAAAGCGATCCCCATGAAAGTGTGTTTTCCTCGGCTATATTTACCATTTCTTTTATTTCTTTATCATACTTCTTAAAAAATGCTGCGTATCTGTTCCTATACTCCTTTTTATCGATGAGATTCGGATCTTTTTTTCGTTTTTTTTCTTCAACCTGAATTTCCATTTTATTTTCACTTGTATTTAGTAGATTTCTTCATGATAAGAATTTTTTCAATTAAGTCACAATGTTCCAGTTTAATATTTAAGCCTTTTGTCGAAAGTCAGTAAAAAAATGATATACTTTGTCGATAATCAATAGAAATATTCGACTCATTTATGAATATCAATAAAATTCTGGTGATTAATTATCAAAAATCAACATTTGCATCTTATATTAGGAATTTTATTTTTAAAATATTAAGAAAAAAAAGGAAAAAACAACTCAGTCGTTAAGAATCTATATTTCTGAGTTAGAATATCATCGTAGATAGAGTACCATCATGACTCAACCTCTAGATTGTTTTAGGATTTTGAATTATATTACTAGCCTTTAATTTTATCCGATTTTTCGGAGTGTAATTTCTTTACGCTCTCTTTAATTTGCTCGTACCCTTCCTTCGTGATTGGAAACCGGCTAATTGATAGTATTCCAATACCTAAAGCAATCGCGGGAAAGATACATATCAAACTTTTTAATCCCAATATCGTATCCGTTCCGGGAACGGGATTAAATACCTTCCATCCAGTACTATTGAACACGAGGCTGATTGTAATGATCACGAATATTGTCGATAATTTCGTGATTAAAGCGTTAATTCCGTAAAATCCCCCTTCCCTTCGAGTTCCTCTTTTTAACTCATCCTCGTCGATAATTGCCGCAAGTAGTATATCTCCAAATAATAGCGCTCCCGAAAGCCCGATACCCGCAATAAAGAATGCAATAAAAGCCAAACCTCTATCGTTAATAAACAGAAAAGGTATCAAGGTGATTATAAAAACTGCATTTGCCATCATGTATCCCTTTTTCATTCCTACCTTGAGTGCCACGAATCGCCATAATGCTAAAAATATCGCTGCAGAAATGAATGTTGTACCTAACAATAATCCTAACAAAATGGACTCTCCTTCGCCTATATTTAGAACATAGGTTCCATATAACGGCACTATAGTTGGAAGCATTCCAATCACGTACCAGTATCCCAAATTTGCAATTATAAATGTCCGGAATCCTTTATTTTTTATAGAATATTTTAGAGAATCAATTAAGCTTGGCGCAGTTATATAATCTTTGGAAAATTCTACTCGTTCTTTAACACCAAATTTAATACATATCAACGCTCCAATTGCAACTATTATGGCCATTATTAATCCCGCAACGCTATAATTAGATATATATTGAGGATCATCTAATGTCGGTATGAAAATTGTTGGCATTATAAACGCAAAAATCAAGCCTATCACCGTAAATCCTTGTTTTATGTTATTTGCTTTTGCTCTCTTATCTAAATCTTGAAAGATTTCGGGAAATAGCGATGCGTAGTTCAAATCATACATCGTATAAGTAATATCAAATAAAATTACGATGACTATGAAATAAATAAATGATGCGAACTCAGAATAAAGGGGGGGCGTCCATAATAACACAATTATTAAGCATAATGGTCCAATCGAAATAACCATGTAAGGTTTTCTTCTTCCTAATTT
>JAEORV010000017.1 GCA_016840695.1 Promethearchaeota archaeon | reverse complement strand
GCTAAGAACCTTGAGAAAACGAATAATTTTAACGATGCGATTAAAAAATACCAAGAATCCATCAAGTTATTAAATTCTATAGGTTGGACGGAGCAAACTAAGAATATTCAAGTTATATTAGCAAATCTTAAGAGAAGAAAGGAAGAGTTTGAAAAATATAAAGTAGAAAAGGAAACGCCAGTAGAAGAACTAATTATTGTAAGACCTTCCATTTCAAGTGCCAATACTGAAATTGGAGGAGTTAAATTAATTGAATTTGAAGAGAAGAAGAAAAGAGAAGAAGAAATTCAAACAAAGGCATTTAATATCATAGACCTTGGAAAGAAATTAGAGAGAGAAAGAAAATTCGATGAGGCTATTATTAAATTTGATGAAGCAATTGAACTCTTAAGATCTATTGAATGGGACTCGCATGTGCAACCAATTATCAATTTTAAAAATAATATAAAAGAAAAACTAGCAAGAGAAGAACAAGCTATTAAAATTAGGGAAAAAAGACAAGAGGAATTAGAAAAACTTCAAGAAACGATATATATAAAACAAAAAGCACAATTTGAAGAATCTGCACAAGAAATTGCTCAAAAAAGGCAGGTCTTTTTGGAAAAAAGAAATAAAGAAGAGAAGAAGGAGAAAGAATTTTTTGCCTTATTAGATAAAGCAGATAACCTCTTATTAAAAGAAGAGGATTATGATGCGGCTATTAAAGAATATCAGAATGCTTTAATAATGATTACTGATATTGGTCCTGGATGGAGTTCCCAAATAGAAGTATTAAAAACTACAATTTCGAATATTCAAGAGTTGAATAAATCTAAAAAAGAAAGAAAAAAAGCGGAAGAAGAAAAAATATTAAAGAAAAGGAAGCAAGAAATCGAATTTCAAGAACAAATTACCACACAATTAGAAAAAGAACGTGAAAGATTGAAAAAGAAAGAGATTGCTTTCGAAGCAAGAAAAGACGAGGTGCAGTATCGTGAGCAGAGAAAGGTAAAAGCTTTTGAATTTCTAGATGTAGCTCAAGAAAGCCTAAAACAAGGTGAATTGGAAAAAGCCATTTACTCTTATCAAAATGCAGGGACAATTTTTGCCGAGATTCAGTGGTCTGATGAACTTCCATTAATTGAGAATTCGATTAAAGAATTAGAAAGAAAGATACTGGAGCAAAAGGAACTAAAACAAAAGCAAATTCAAAAAGAAATCGAAAGAAATAGGCAGGAGAAAGAATTCCAGAAACAAATTACAAAACAATTACAAATCGAACGGGATAAAATTAAAGCTAGAGATGTTAAACTACGTGAAAGAGAAAAGGAATTAGAATATCAAGAGAAGAGAAAACATGATGCATTTAAATTGTTTGAAGAAGCAGAAGTTCATATTAAAGAAGGAAATTTTGATGAAGCAATTGAAATTTATCGAAAAACTTTAAATATTTTCGCTGAAATTCATTGGCACGATGAAATTAACTTGATTCAAAGCTCTATTATCGAATTGGAAAGAAGAAAACAAGCAGACATGTTACAAGCACAAAAAAGTATGGAAGCAACTTTAGAAAGAGATCGTCAAGAAAGAGAGTTCCAAGCACAACTAGCAAACGAAATGAAAGCTCATAGGGATAAATTAAGAAAAAGAGAAATAGTCTATCGGGAACGTGATAAAGAAATTGAGTATCGCGAGAAAAGAAAAGAAGAAGCATTCAAATTATTGGATAAAGCACAAGAATTTCTTTCCCAAGGGAAACTTGATGGAGCCCTTGAAATATATCGTAATGTAGCAAATGCATTCGCTCAAATTCAGTGGGTAGAAGAAATTCCCTTGATTCAAGAAGCTATTAATGCTATAGAAGATAAGAAAATAGAAAAAGAAAACTGGCACCAAAAATTGTTGGAAAAAGAAATGCAACAAGAAGCTGCTCATCGCGCATTTATTGAACAATTAAAACATCAGCGAGAGATCGAAAACGCAAGATTGGAGACAGATAAGGCTTTATTGGCCAAAAAGAAAGAATTTGCCGCTCAAGACTTAAAGAAACAAGAAGAAGCACTTAAACTCATTGACCAAGGAGATCTTTTACTCAAAAATATAGATTTTAATGGAGCTATTGAGAATTACGAGCAAGCCATATCAATCTTAACTCAATCAGGATGGTCGGGTGGTTATCTAAAATTATTAGAAGAAACTTTAGAGACTATTCAAATTAAAAAGCAGGAATATGAACAAGAAAAGCACAAAGATCAGGATTTAAACAAGAAAAGAAACGAAGAGGAAGTTCTCTTTCAATTAAAAATTTCAGAGCAAATGTTAAAAGAACAAGAAAAGGTAAAGGCTAAAAAAATTGAATTGCAGAAGAAGGAAGTTTTACAAGCACGAATGGAAGAACGCAAGTCTTTAGCATTTAAATTAATGGATGAGGCCGAATCCTTCTTAAACCACGGGGAATATGAAAAATCCATAGAAACATACCGTCGCGCCGAATTAATTCTAAGTGAAATTCAATTCCCATTAGAGCCAATCAGAGAAATGATTCAGAAAGTTCAAGTAAAGAAGAAAAACGAAGAGTTACGAAAACAAGAAGAATTTGAAAGGACCTTAAAAGAAAAACATGAAGAAGCTCTATTCCAACAAGAAATAACAAAAAAAATGGAAATAGAAAAGCAAAAGATGAGAGCTCAGCAGAAAGAGCTTAAGAAAAGAGAAGATTTAATGGCTTACATGGAAAGGCGAAAAGAAAATGCCTTCAAAATTTTAGAAGAAGCTGAAATTTTCGTAAAAAAATCTTTTTATGACAAGGGAATTGAGTATTATCAAAGCGCAATGCTGATTTTAAGTGAAATCCAATTCCCAACTGAAACCATCAACGAAATGATTAAGAAAGTTCAAAAAATGAAATATGACCAACAAATAGTAAAAGAAAAAGAACTGCAAGCACGTATCAATAATGAAAGAGATGAAAGGGAGTACCAATTACAAATAGCTGAAAATGTCAAAAGAGAGAAAGAAAGGTTAAAACTTAAACAAATTCAAGTAGAAGAAATGGAACAATTGAAAGCTTCTTTAGAAAAGAAAAAAGCGACTGCGTTTTCTATTTTGGACGAAGCTGAAAACCTTATAAAAACTTTTGAATACGATCTGGCATTGAAACGCTATAGGAAGGCAGAATTATTATTACAAGAACTACAATTTCCCACAGATTCTATCAAAGGTATGATAATCAAAGTTACCAACTTGAAAAAACAAAAAGACCTCCAAGAGGAATACGAATTACAAAAAGAATTGCACAAGATTGCTGAAGAAAAGGAAGTACAAGCAATCTTAGACGAGAGACAGAAACAGGAGAGGGAAGAAAAAGCGGCACGGCGATTAGCGATTGCTGAGCGAGAACAATTAATAGAACAACAAGCGAGCCAAAGGGATGCAGCGTATTCTCTTTTAGATGAGGCAGGAAAATATTTAAAAAGGCTAATTCCAGATTATGATAATGCTATCTCATTATATGTTCAAGCACGGAAAATCTTAGCTGAAAATGTAGGATGGGAGCCAGAAATTAATAATTTAACTGATTTGATAAATGAATTACAGCAAGAAAAAGTAGATCAAATTGAGAAGAAAAAATTAGAGGAAATCGCCCGCTTACAAAGACAGCAAGAATACGAAGAGTTCCAAAAGGAAATTCGTAAAAGACACGAAAGGTTCGAAGAACAGAAAGAAGAACAACAAAAGCAATATCAAGGACTAATAGAACAAAGGAAAGTTAACGAACAGCTTAAAAATGAAGGATTAGCTTTAATTGACCAAGGAAAAAAGTGGAGAGCACATCATGACTTTGAAAAAGCTTATAATTTTTTCGAACAAGCCATTGAAAAATTTAAAACTATAGGGTGGAATGAAGAAATTCAATACATCCAGACCGAAATCAAGAATACTAAAACTCTCGAAGAAAAAGAAATAGTTGAAGAATTTCGCATACAAGAAATCGAACAAGAACTAAAAAAACAGAGAGAATTGAAAAAGCAGCAATTAATGGAAGAAACACAAAAAAAGAAGCAAGCTGTTGGAGAGATTACAAATATCTCTCAAAATATTTCAGAGATGATAGATGAAAGAAAGAAGCAAAATTTATTAGCTGAAGAACAGGAAAAAGAGAGAATTGAACGCGAAGCTAAAGAATTTGGTAAAAGCATGAGTAACCTACTACGATTAAAGCAAGATTTGTTAGCGGTAACGTTAGATTCTCAAGAAATAGAAAAACTAAATGCTGAAGAAGCTGAAAGAGCAAAAGATCAAGAAGAGATAGATGATTTAGCGCGAATGATTAAAGAAGCGGCAAAAAAAAGTAAAAAATGAAAAATTTATTCTTAGAACATCAACTAAAAGAATTTAAATATAGATAGTGAAATAATATTATAAGAATAAACAAACGAGGTAATAATGATGACGCAAAATCAAGATGACATTAAAAAGTCTCGAATGTATGCCAGGCAACAATTAGTCGATGGGTGGGACCAAGATATTGTATCAAATGGGTGCATTGCAATAATTGGAGTTGGAGCGCTTGGTTGTGAGATAGCCAAGGACTTCGCCTTGATGGGTATTGGCAAATTAATCCTGGTGGATTTGGATACCATTGAAACATCAAATTTATCAAGACAAATGTTGTTTAGACCAGGAGACGAAGGGCGTGGAAAGGCCGAGGTTGCTGCTGAACGATTAAAATTAATGAATCCATTCCTCAAGATTGATTTTTACAACCAAAAACTTCAAAAATTACCAGTATCCGTATACGAAGAGGCGGACGTGATAATCATGGCTTTAGACAATTTTAACGCTCGATTAGATTTAAACAAAATATGTCTTCGCTTAAAAAAACCAATTGTGGAAGGTGGTACTGTTGGATTTGAAGGTCACGTTCAAATTATCATCCCAGAAGGTTCAAACATTCAATATAAAAATCGAGAAATTGAGATCGATAACATAGTGGAATCAGAATTGTGGTATTTATCAGAAGAAGAATATCCAGAGTATTTCGAAGGAGAACGTATGATCGAACACTACGAAGAGAAAATTGAAGAGATTCGAGAAAGAATAATCAATCCCATTAAAGCAAAAATCAGAGAAAAGGTTGAGAGCAAATTCGATGAAAAGTACGCAAGTGAGGTCCTTGATTTAACTCCGTGCTACAGGTGCATCGTGCCCGTACCACCCGCTGACGATAAACTTGTTGCCGCGTGTACTTTAAAAGGATTACCCCGAAATAGAAATCACTGCGTTATTAAAGCCGAAGTTGACTTCGAAAAGAAATTTGGGCATAAACCAGATTTAAACGACGACGAGGAAGTCCTCCAATTAAAAATTCTTGCTCAAGATCAACTCGAACAACTAAGAGAAAGGGTTTTTAACGAAAATGTTTCCGAGGAAAAGAAAGCAGAGATGACCCATGAAGAAATTCAAGAATGGAGGGATAATATTAGGAACACATTCGGACCGGATTACAAATTTGAAGAAATGGAAAATATTTTGGGAAACAAAATCGCAGCTATACAAACAGTAAGTTCTATCATATCAAGCGTGGAATCGCAAGAAGCTTTAAAGTTGTTGTTTCGAGTAAAAGGTAGAAATATCGGTCCTCCGATGGATCCTCCTTATATCAATTATAATGGCGTGTATGGTCAATTTGACGCGTTACCAATCGTTAAAAGAGAAGACTGTCTGGCGTGTGGAAAAATTGAAGGCGAAGAAAACGTGCAGATCGTCGTTCCTTTCGACGCGGACGTCGGTTATATCTTCAAAGCCATGGAAATTAGCGAGCATCCCTTAGATCCAGAAAATTGGATTATTACCAATCCCGTAAATAAAGAAATCGTGTGGGATCCTTTAACTCCAAAATTTAAAGATCCAGACTACAAGCTAAAAGCTCTCAAAATAAACAGTAACGACATCGTTTCAATAACTCCATTAGGTAAAGCCAAAGAAGAATCCGAAATCAAGAAATTCAACGTGATCATAACCTACATGTAATAAGGTAGATATCACTCAGTTTTTTAAATTCATAGTCTATTTCTATTATAATGAAAATGATTTTGCTATTAAAAATGTTTAAATAGCATTATCTTCTCTAGATTTAGAGAAAAATTTCAAATTATCACGAACGGTAAAAATAATGTCGAAAAAAAAAGTCTTAATTGTTGACGATTCATCGTTTTCAAGAGCAATGCTAAAGAAAATCGTAAATTCAACGGATTATGCCGAAGTTATAGGAGAAGCTGCGAATGGAGACGAAGCCGTTGAGGCTTATCAAGAACTAAAACCTGATTTAGTCACGATGGACATCATCATGCCTCAAAAAGGGGGAATTGATGCAATTAAAGAGATTTTAAAAATAGATAGTTCAGCTTCAATCGTTATTGTATCAACTATAAATGAAGAAACACTGGGACACGAGACACCAAAAGAAATTAAAGGTTTTGTAAGAAAACCGTTTAAGGAGGAAGGCGTTCTTGAAGTATTAGGAAAGGTCCTTAAGTGAGAATTATACTCACTTGATTAAATTTCTTTTTTCTTTTACCAAACAGATTAACTCATCTATAAAAAAGGCGTCAATACCAGCATTCTTGCCCGTATCAAGATCTTTTTGTAAATCCCCAAAATAGATTAAATCCTCTCTCTTTAAATTGAAATATTCTTGAATTTTTAATAACCCATCTGGATTCGGTTTCCAACATCTTAAATCTTCCCGTCCTACAATATAATCGATTTTTTCGTAAAGATCTGCGTTCTTTAACGATTCTATGATCGTCTTTCTCATGTTGAGAGAGAAAACTGCGAGTTTTGTACCTTCTTGCACGTTAAATATATCTAAGTTTTTAATGAAGAATAATGTTTCTTCGAGATAAGCACCTTTTGCTATGTTCTTGAGCTCGAATTGCTCAATAATATCAAGTAAATTTGCAAATTCTTTCTTATCCTCTTTTTCCAAAACTTTCATCAAGCACTCCGTTATACTGTGGAATTCATGATGATTTCCATACAGATCGTTGAATCTTTGACTTAAAATATTTTTTAATTCTCTCCAATTAACGTTCAATTTGACGATAGTACCGTCTAAATCAAAGATAATTGCCTTTCTCTTTTCGAAACGAAACTTTTTTTCCATGATTCTTCACTAAAATGAATTAATCATGTTAGAAAAAATCTTTTATATCAAGTTGTGTTAGTTTTACAAAAGAAAAAGAGAATAAAAATTTGTTTTAAATTAATCCATTGCGTATTTCTGCGTCCATTTCTTTGCTTTATCGTTAAACTTTTTCACGTTACGGAAATACTGCTCTCCAGCTTCGTGGTTTAAAGGATCTCCGGGATTGAAAAAAGGTGCTTCCACGTGCATCATTCCTTTCAAAGCTTCTATAATATTAGTTAAAGTTTTCGATGGCGTCCATCCGCTCGCCCCCGTGCTTGCGTCGACCTTTCCTACCAAATCAGGATTGATCAAATCCAAACAAATGTTTAATTTCCCGGGAGGGATGCTCGAGTCTATATTTGGATGCCACATTAATGTAACAGCATAAGCGTAAGGTGGTTGAAATGGATAATTAGCGGGAAATTTTATCTCAAAAACGAATTTACCTTCTTGATATGGAGTTCCTTTCTTTCCTATTATCGTGAGCCTTAAATGATCAATGCTTCTCCCCCAAGGTTCGAGGATAACGAGATCGTCGTTTTTATATGCCTCAATGGCTTCTGTATAATCAGTTTCTTCACGCATGTTAAACCAAACTCATAAAAAAATTGTTAAACTTTTGGTGATATTAAGTTTTATTATAAAAATTTAATAAAATTTATTGTTTAAATAATTTTTCATAACAAATATTAGAAACATGTCGGTTTTTTTTTTCTATTTCTAACCTCACGATTCTTACGGAAAAATCGAAAAAATTATAAGAATTTCATCACTTTTTCATTATGTAATTTAGAATAATTCTATTTTATAAAATAACCCCCCTTAGCTCAGTGGTAGAGCGCTCGGCTGTAGAAGAACATTCGCATGTTGAGACGTTAAGTACGTCTATGATCACATGTCAGCTGAAACCGGGTGGCCGCCGGCTCGAATCCGGCAGGGGGGATAATTTTCATTCTTTACTCGCCTTTCAAACCATTTTTCACGAACTCCAAAAAATTATTATTGTAAGCATGATTATTTTAATAAAGAGGTCAATAAGAAATGAACGATAACGAGAAGGTTCCCGACCAACACGAACTCGATGTGATTCGAATGAGAAAAATGAAAGCGTTGATGGAAGCGCAGAAAAGAACTCAAGCAGCGCAAGAACGGTCAACTTCTCTTTATGAAAAAGTAGATCACGTGTTAAAAGCAGTATTAACTCCGGACGCCTATTCGTACTTTAACGAATTAAAGAGCAAAGAGCCCTCGATATACCAACACATTTTTAACGAATTAATTAGCCCAGACGTCATTCAAAACATAGATTATCTAGCTTCAATCGTATCATCACAAGCACTTGCCAAGAGGATCCCATTAGATGTCATAATCATGTTAGAGCGTAAAATTAAAGGAGTTAAAAGCACGATTCGAGTAAAGCGAGGAGACGAAACCTTAGACTTAGGATCCTACCTTACAAAATAAACGTGATTTCATTCACGACCACATTGTTCATGTACTGAAAATGAGAAAATTCTTATACAAAGAATTCTAACTTATATTTTTCCTTAGCAATATGAACACGAATTATTCGAACCAACGGATTTAAGAAAATGTCTTCAGAAAAAGGAACTCAAAAGAGCTTTATCAGCACGCAAGATTGGGACAAGGAAGAGCTAGACAAATTGTTATCGCTCGCAAGAGACATGAAATTGAATTCAAAAAAGTATCAAAACGCTCTGGACGGCAAGTCAATCTGCATGTTTTTTTACAATCCTTCGACGCGAACGCGTAACTCTACTCAAGTAGCGGCATATCAATTGGGAATGCTCCCGACGTTTAATAGCATAAAAGACTCTTGGATAGGATATAAAGGATCAGAATCTATAAAGGACACGGCAATCGTGCTGGCAAGATATTACGATGCCATAGGAATACGCATATTCCCAAATGCGGTCGATTGGAAGTACAAGGAAGGAAATAGAATCATGCGAGAGTTCTCAAAATGGGCAAGCGTTCCAATAATTAATTTTGAAGACGACCAATTTCACCCGCTCCAAGCGTTGACGGACATTTTCACGATTCAAGAAAAGAAAAAGGAAACGAAGGGAAAGAAAATAGTCATTTCATGGGCATATCACCCAAAACCACTCCCCGTGAGCGTTCCAAACTCCATCCTATTGGCATCAACTAAATACGGAATGGATGTTTCGTTAGTGCACCCTAAAAATTACGAATTAGACGATGAAATCATGAATCTCGCAAGAGAGAACGTAAAAAACTGCGGAGGATCGGTAAGCGTTTCGAATGATATCGAAGAAGCTTATAACGACGCAGACGTGGTATATGTCAAGAGTTGGGGATCGTTAGAGCATTATGGAAACGCTAAGGACGAGAAACGGATGAGACTAACTTATCGAGACTCTTGGCGCATCAAAGACGAACACCTGGATTACACCAAAAAAGATTCAATCTTCATGCATTGCTTGCCTATCAGGAGAAACATCGTGGCAGACGACTCCGTAGTTGATGGAAAACATTCAGTAGTCTATGATCAAGCAGAAAATCGCTTATATACCGCAAAGGCGTTATTATACTACTTATTAAAGGATTAAAGCGAATAAAAAATATACAGGCGCATCCTTAAGTCCTTATTGCTCTCGACCTGAAATAATGGCGATTACTTCTTTTTCTCCATCATCGTGTACTTCAAAATCAATACTAGAATATTGGAACGCAAAAGGGCGTTCAAATACTTCCTCAATAGGAGGAGCGAATGAGGAAACAGCAAATATAAGGAGCCGCTTTAAGATACCGTCAACATTACCTTGAATGTTTAATTCTTTCATGACCTCTTCAACAGCTTCAATTTCCTTCTTGTTATACCTGTATTTGTACACGAGCTTGAAGTCCACAGGTGTAGGTGCCTCGGGATCTGTAAGTGTTAAACCACCTTTTCTAAAAGGAAAAACTGAATTTAAAAGAAATCCAAATATCTCTTCATGGTGATCTTTTAAAAGGTGAGAGATACGAGAGCGCGCGGCATATTCAGGCCAATAATCTTTCATGAGTTGTAGTAAATGAGGATATTTCTTGTACTTTCTATTACTCTCTTTTTGTAACGATATCATCAATTGATTTTTAAGGGGTTTGAATTCGCTCGACTTTCCCACTCGAGAGATGAATTTTTTAAAATTGACTGACATCGTGAAGGGTTTAATGGTATTTTTTATTTATACTATATATTAGTTCATTATTTTATAAAGTGATATTCTCATATTATCCATATACCTACAAATTATTAAATTTTAGGTTCAAAATTATCACCTCACGCTCATCTGCATTTCAAGAAAAATTCAATGAGTTCTTAGAGGTAGATTGCCTGCATCATTTATAAGAAGGCGGCTTCTAGGTCAACAGATTTGAACAAACGAAAAATGCTTTCTTTTAAGCGAAAGGAGTCCATTTATGATGTGTTTTGTTTCCTTTTTAAGGTAGTAAAATCGAAAAATCTAAAAAAGTGTTATTCAAGGAAAATTAAAATAAAAGTAAAAAACCTGAAAATTAAAGCGAGATTTAAAGAACAATTGTTCAACGGAGATACTTTGGTAATTTAGCATTAATTTGAGGTTTTTAGTACTCTGGCTAAGAGGAATGTAATGTCTTTTTTTTCAAGTGAAAAAAGGAAATATTAATATACTACCCTTTCAATATAATATTTAACAAAAAAATCGGAATATCATGACGGCTAAATATATTCTTATACCTAATGCCGATGAGAATCGGTGGAATACCTCAACCCTTAACCCTGTTATTAGATAAATACATCTCCTCTTTTTA
>JAEORV010000016.1 GCA_016840695.1 Promethearchaeota archaeon | reverse complement strand
GAAAAGGCTCGTAAAATTCTAATTCTTTTGCATTCTCGTATACAAAAATCTTACCAATTGCATACGCACTTCCAAAATGAGTCTTGATTTCTTTAATAATTGTTAATTTCTCGTCCGAATTCTTGAGTGCTGATACTTTCTTTTTAACCTCAAGGCGATTTGGCGTGCTAGCTCCGAAATGGTCGAGTTTAATTTCAATTTCCGTCCTATCAATTAGAGGATTTTTCTCCTCCTTTATTATTTCAACTTCAAACGACATTTTGAACCTTCAAATATTTTCAATGTAAGTTATAAAGATATCATACAGATTTATGAATAATAATAATATTACTGGATAAGAAATAAAATTTTCGAAATTTGTTTCGGCAATTGATTCATTGAAATATAAACTACGTATTTAAGGATTATCTATTGTGTTAAAAAAAGCGCGATTAATTTCTTCTCAAAATTCCTTATCGCACGCGCAACGCATACTTCCCAGGAATGAAAATTTTAAGGTACTCAGAGATTTTTGATTCTCTTGGATCGATAATTATCACTTCTCCGTTAAAATCCTCGCTAAGAGTGTGAGTCTTGCATTTTGGGCATAAAGTTTCGTTTTTTGTTATTAAATGACAAGTTTTACAGGCTTTTTCTTTTGGCAATATCTACACCTTTTTTGTATTTTTAACTTTCGCTCTCAACTTCGGGCTTTTCTTTTTCTGTAAAGTAATCATCGAGATCGGTCTCTATCCATTCGTCCTTTCCCAAAAATCTCTGTCTCATTGTCAACCCGAGCTTTCCACTCCTCCCAGTTCCTAAAGATACAGCAATTATTTTGGCTCTTACTTGATCGTGAACTTCGAGAATCTTTCCCGTTTCCTTTCCTATAAATCGATTGCTCACTTGCTCGTAAGAGATGTAATCGTCGCAAATTTGAGACACGTGAACTAATCCATCAAGAGGACCTAACCTGATAAAACTACCAAAATCTACAATTTCAACGACATCTCCTTCAACTACTTCTGAGATTGCAGGTTTAAATGCTAAGATGGAAAACTCAACTTCGTGGAACGTGTTTGCATTTCCTGGAATGATAATTCCTGGACCTACGCTTAGCACATCAACAACTGCGATTATAAATCCGTAATCGCGAGTGATAGTTCCTTCAAAATCCTCACTGAGAATTATTCTTGCGGAGATCTTCTTTTCTTGATCAAATAAGAATGGAGGTATCTCGATCTTAGAAGTTATTGTGTATAAATAGAACATGATAAAACAATCAAGTAGTTGAAATTTAGATGATTTATTATATACTCCATAAAATTAATAGTTTACTATTTATTCTAAGTGTTTAAGTTCTACTATATTTTGATACTATTGTAGTTTTAAAATCTAGAAATCAGGGAAAAAATTTTCCTAAATCAGTTTGGCGATTCTATCACATGTCCGTTTCGCATCCAAGAGTATCAAGCCTAGCCGAATATCGCTTGTAGTTGATACTGTTAACACTGCGTTTCGACCGGCTTGTAGAACCAGTAGATATCCTTCAGTGCCCTTTACTAGAATGTTTTCAAAATCTCCTTTATTCATTTCATGAATAGCCCTCTCAGCTAACGATAATATAGCCGCTGTCATCGCAGCGATTCGAGTTTCGTCTACATCTTGAGAAACAGCTGAAGAAATTGGTAATCCTTCAACGGAAACAATTGCGGCGGCAGTTACTTCGGGGATTGCTGCCAATAATTTTTTTAAAAGAACATCAAGAGTTTCTGGAGTGTCAGACATGAAATTATTACCGATTTTTTTGTGATGGACTAGAATATTATAAGTATAAAATATAACTAATGCTTATTATATATATTTTTTTTTATTTGAATCCTATATAAAGTTTTTCTGATACTATATTTTCATTTTTTTAATTGGTTGTTAATTTTTTTGTTCCAATAAAATCCACCTATACGACAATGTAAACGGAAATTAAAGCTTTATTAGGTGTTAAATACTAATTATATTCATATTTCATGAAAATATGGTAAAAGTTAATGAATTAGATTTGTGGATGGAACATGGATTGGTGGCAGATTACAGGCGGAATATATAATTGGAGTTTTTCAATATTTTTCTTCATTCTTACTGCTTTAATGGTCGTTATTGCGAGGAAAGGATATAAATCGGGAAACATGTACGGATGTATTTCTACGAGCGTGTGTGGCATTCTTTTTCTGATTTACGGAATTTATAACGCAATTTTTGGCTTCTTACCTTATCCATATAACGGATTCATGGTGTGGTGGATTGGGATAATCATGTCCATATATTTTGCGTTTGCGTTTTTAGTAAAAAAGATTATCAAGAAGTTAGAGAATAATAAAATCAATACTAGCGATGGAAATGAGAAAAAATACTCATTAGCTACCTATGTGGGATACATGAGAAAAGAAAGCCCTTACCACGAACAAATCTCAATTAAAATGGAAGGACTGAGGAAATCATTCCATCTGGTAGGGTTTTTAGTTCCATTAGCGTATTTTGGTTTCTTCTTTATTCCTCCCATCACGCTATTGGTCAGTGATAATGTATGGTTATTTGTTCATCAATCAGAAGCTATATATTATCCGCTATGGGGCTCTTTATCAGCATTTCCTTATGGGCAAAATGACTTTCAAGCAATCATCGACCTTACCATGTTTGCGTTAATAGCCACGTTAGTATTTGCAATAATCTCTGACCTTATAAGGGTGCTTTGGGGCGCAGAATATTCAATCTACAGCTTGTTAACCCGCGCAGTACTGAGAAATAAAGAATTGAACGCGATGGGGCCACAAATTCAATTAGTATGCGGAGCGATATTTGCCTATTGGCTTTATACTATAGGTTTGATTCAAATATCCGCAGCTATGGGAGCTATATTAATCGCTTGCTTGTCAGATGCCGCAGCCGCCTTAATTGGAAGGAAATACGGAAAACACGAGGTTAAATGCATTGGCGGAGATATTAAATCTCTTGAAGGTTTTATCGCAGGAGTGGGAAGTGCTTACCTCATAGGTTTATTTTGCGTCGGTCCGTTCTACGCCTTAACAGCAGCGCTTATATTTTTCATTCTAGATTATTTTCCAATTGTAATTGCAGATAATATACTAAATCCCATCGCGATTTCCATAGGATTAGGTTTAGTGATGGCATTATTAGGTATACCTATATTATGATTTTTTTAAAACAAAGCAATAAAAAAGATACCCAATTATCTTAATTAATCATGCGAGAACTGGTTGACGATTTAAGCGGAATTAGAATTGCGATTTTTGATTTAGATGGAGTAGTATATCGTGGACAAACTCTAATTAAAAACATTGATAATATAATTCAAGAGTTAAAGGATTTATCGATTAAAGTAGTTTACAATTCTAACAACTCGACAATCACGAGACAGATGTACGTGGAACGATTATATGGCTTGAATATTCCCTGTGAATACTCAGATTTCTACACGAGCGCATCCATAACGGCGATGGAAATTACTAAAATTAAAATAAATTCGAACATCTACGTGATAGGCGAGATTGGTTTAAGAGAAGAATTGAGAGCAATGGGTCATAATGTGATAAAAAAACCGTCAAAATCGGGCTATAACGATGTTGATTTTGTCGTCGTGGGACTTGATGTCCATTTTACTTACAACAATCTAGCAATTGCCCAAAGATGCATTCTTGAAGGTGGTGCTCAATTCTACGCTACAAACGCAGATGTTACTCTCCCTGTCTCAGATGGATTAATGCCTGGTGCAGGAGTAATGGTTAATGCCGTGGAAACGTGTACCGGTCAAAAGCCAATCACGATCTTTGGAAAGCCAGAACCTCACGGTATCAACATGATACTAGATGATCTTAAAGTACCAGCAAATAAAGCAGTAATTTTCGGAGATCGCGCAGAAACCGACATTTTAGCAGGGAATCGCGCGGGAATCATCACGGCCATGGTGTTAACGGGCGTGTATTCAAAAGAAATGGTTGATGAATTAGAGAAGAAATCCAATTCTATTGATATAAATTTACTCCCCGATTTCACTTTTAACACTTTAGATGAGATATTTAAGTGAAGGAAAGAAATTATGTATTATAAATAAAAAAATAAATTGATGATTGGAAATGGAAAATCCCGAACTATTTGCGCCGTGTGGAACCTACTGCGGTGTGTGTCCGTATTTAATAGCGTATAAAACTAACGACGATAAATTGAAGGAGAAACTTGCTAAAATGTTACCCATCAAACCCGAAGAGATTGTCTGCGACGGATGTAATTCAGATAATCCTTTATACTTTTGTAAGATGTGTGCAATGAAGAAATGCGTCAATGAGAAAGGTTTTGAGAGTTGCGCAGACTGTAGCGAGGCCCCGTGTGAGACCATAGAAAAGTTTCCCTTTAAAGAATTCATTAAACGAGTCAAATGGGATCTTGCTTACCGCAAAAACCATAGTAAGGAAGAATGGTTAGCAAAAACAATCGAAATAAATTCGTGTCCATCATGTAATTCGATTGCCCATTGGCGTGCTAACGTGTGTAAATCGTGCGGTGCTCAACTTGAAAAGCGTTATATCTAAAATCTTAATCGCACAATTAGCTTATTGAAATACTTGTGATATTTTTTCGCAAATTTTCTCACAAGCAATATAAACATAGCCAAGATTCGCTCGCTTTTCTGTTAGAACTGTTAATACATTTTTTTCACCCGCTGTTAATACAGTTAAATTGGAAATAGAACCTTGAATATTTAACTGCTCTAAATCTCCAATATTCATTGCATTAATAGCTCTCTCTGCTAAAGATAAAAGCATGGAAGTCGTTTCAGCCACTACATCCTCCGTGATATTTTCTGGTAGGGCTGAAACTACGGGCAATCCTTCAATTGAAACGATAGCTGCTGCCTTTACGCCTGGAACGCCTCTAATTAATTCTTTTAATAATACTTCAAGAGATACTTGAACAAATTCGGTATCCAACTTTTCCTTATCAATATCTTTATCGAGTTTTTTATTATATTCCATTACTAATTCTAGTTCTCATTTTTTTATTGGATAGAATCCTTGACCTGTCTTCATTCCGAGTTCGCCCCTATCAACCATGTCTTTAAGAGCTTGAGGGGGTTTATCCTTAGGGTCACCACTTTCGTTGTAATACGACATTTCAATGTCATATACGACATCAAGACCAACACCGTCCATCGCTTTAAAAGGTCCAAAACCCATTCCAGTCCATAATTGCCACGCTTTATCCACGATTTCAATGTCGGCGTTTCCTTCAGCCCATATCTTGAGGCATTCTTTTTTTACGGCACGCCATACCCTGTTGAACACGAAACCAAGGCATTCCTTTTTAACGACGAGGGGAAAGAATTCAATGCTCTCTATCCATTTCTTCCCTTTTTCAAAAGTCTCATCACTCGTTATTGACCCACGCATGATGTCTGCCATGGGATGGAGCATGACACTATAAAAATGGATGTTTAACACCTTATCTTTTCGTTCAACAGCTCCTTCGATTTTTGAGACTGGGATGGAAGAGCTATTTGTTGCAATTATCGCGTGAGGGGGAGCTGCCTTATCAATTTGAGAAAAAATCTCTTTTTTTAACTCGAGTCTCTCTGGCACTGCTTCGATGACAAGATCAGCATCCGCCACGGCTTCTGAAATACTCTCGTGAATTGTTATTTCCCCAGGAATCTCCTTCTTTTGCTTTTGCTTGTTTAATCTTTTTGCGAGCTTGTCTAAACCTTCGAGCTTTATATCGTAAAGACGCACGGTGTAACCATAATCTGATGCTTTCGCGGTGATTGCTTTTCCCATGTAACCACCACCAATCATTGCTATAATCTTAATATCATTTCCCATTCTAATTCCTCTTGGATTCGATTTTACTAAATAATATGTATATAATAAAAAAACAATTCAAAATATAAATAGTTCCAAAGATAAATTAACATTACACATTTATTATAAAAATTTCATTCTGTGAGAAAAATTTCGGTGTTTTAGAAAAAGATACTATTAAATATTGTGACAGCAAAGTGAAATTGATTTTTAATAATTTGGTGATATCAAAAAATGGTTGAACAAAAGAATTGGTACGAGCTTGACTTGGTCAAGGGCATGATGGGCACAATGGGTGGAAAAGCACTAAGAGGAGTATCAGGTACATTTATTGGAAGCCGTATTCATAGCGGTAAAATGGGTTTAATAGCGACGAAGAATTATTTGGATAAGACCATGAAACCAGAAGAGAGAAGAGCGTTAATAGTTACGGATGATTTTACCAAGAAATTCGCCAAAAAAGTGACAGACATACTTAACCTCATAGGTTTTGAATGCAGAATATGGGATGGAGCAATCCCAGAAGTCCCAATGTACACTGTGGATGAGGGTTATAAAGTATGCGAAGAATTTAAACCAAAGGTTCTAATCGCCATCGGAGGAGGGAGCGTAATGGATACCGTCAAGGCAGTATTCATTAAATACGAACATCCGGAGATGAATATGCACTTGATCATTCCAATCCTTCAAGAGATTGGAATGCGTCAAAAAATAAAATACACCATCGCAATTCCAACAACATCAGGAACTGGCTCGGAAGTCACTACTGCGTTAGTAGCAACAGACACGAAAAGGGATCCTCCAAAAAAGATCGAAATATTAGGAAATGAATTAGTCTACGATATTACAATCCTCGATCCTTACTTTGTTAAGGACATGCCTCCCTTTTTGACAATGGCTACTGGACTTGACGCATTTGCTCATTCCATGGGTTCATACGTGTCAAATTATGGGAGCGCAATAATAGACATGTGTAACATACAAGCAATAAAAGAAACCTTAAAATACCTCCCCCGCGCGTATAAATATGGAGCCAAGGACATAGAAGCAAGGCAAGCAATGCAGATGGCGTCCACATTAGCGGGAATGGGTTTTGGTAATAGTACTGCAGGAATTGACCACTCTATAGGACACGCTTTTGGATCGATATTCCACTCGCATCACGGATTAACAGTTGGGTTATTTACAGCTTATTCAATTGCGTATCAATCAAAAGTAACTGATAGGTGGATGGATTTATGTCACCTTTTTAACATTGACACGAAAGATAGAGATAGAAATGAATTATTAAAGGAATTTCTCCAAGCAATACTTAATTTCGTAAAATCTCTAGATGGTCCGACGTGCATCAAGGAAATGCAAGAACCTAAAATCACTGAGGAGCAATATCGAGAAAAAATAGATATATTGGCAGAGATGGCTTACAGAGATGCAGTCACTCTCACGTCTTATCGTCCTGCGGATGTAAATGGATTTAAAGTCATTGCAGATGCCGCATGGGATGGATCTATTGATAAAATACTGGAGTTTGGAGGGAAACCAAAATGATTGAAAAATTATTTGGATATCATGGAAAAATTGCGTATGTGAATTTAAGCAATAAAGCGGTAGAAGTCAAAGATTTAGCCCCAAAAATTGCGAAGGATTACATTGGAGGCGTAAATTTAAGTGCCAAGCTAATCTACGATCTTTTAACTGACGAGGATTACAATGTGTTAAAAGGGGATCCATTTTCAGGCGTAAATCCTCTCGTGTTTGCAACTGGTCCACTTACGGGCACGTTAAGACCCTCTTCAGGGAGGTATTCGGTATCCGGAATTTCCCCCTTAACAAAAATATGGGGTGAAGGAACTTCTGGAGGAACGTTCTGCATCGCACTGAAAAATAGTGGTTTTGACGCCATTGTCCTCACGGGAAAAGCAGACACTCCCATGTATTTGTATATAAACGATGCACAAATTGAAATTAAAGACGCAAGTAGTATTTGGGGTAAAGATTGCTATGAATCTCAGGAATTGATCAAGAAGGATTTGAATAACGACAAAGTAAAAGTCGCAACGATCGGAATTGCAGGAGAGAATCTCGTAAAATATGCAGGAATTATTAACGACGAAGGAAGAGCAGTTGGTAGGTGTGGTTTAGGTGCTCTTATGGGGTCTAAAAAATTGAAGGCTCTTGCAATCCTGGGAGGGAAAAGGGTTGAGTTTGCTGATACGGCTGCAATAAAAGAGATTAGGACAAACGCAGAGAAATTAACGTTCGGAGAGTACATCTCAACGGCGGCGTCTCAGGTATTTAATTTGTACGGAACAAATTCGTATCTCGATATTGGAATGCTGCAAGCGGACACGCCGGGATATTATTACACTGAATCTGAATTTTTAGCAGAAAAATTAACGGGAAAAACTCTCGCAGAAGAATATCCAGTGTTTAATTACGGATGTGCGGGGTGTACCATGAGATGTGGGAGAACAACAGTCGTGAACGACAATGATAAGGACATAGAAGTGGACGGTCCAGAATATGAGTCCGTTTGTGCGTTTGGACCTTTATGTGGAGTTTTCGATTCCAAACCGGTCATATTAGCACATCATTATTGCAATGTTCACGGATTTGATACGATTTCTGGAGGTGTTTCAATTGCCTTTTTAATCTATTTAGTGGAGAATAAATTAGGAATGGAAAAAATTCAATCCTATCTGAAAGACATAAAAATCGAAGATATCAAATGGGGCAACGGAGAGTTAGTTTTAAAACTGGTAGATAAAATTGCAAAAAGAGAGGGAATTGGAGATGTGTTAGCAGAAGGAACGAGGATCATGGCAGAAAAATTAGGCGTTGATCCCGAATTAGCCGCTCACGTTAAGGGATTAGAAATCCCTATGCATGAACCTCGAGCTTTTGATGGCCAAGCGTTAAGTTACATGACATGTTGCGTTGGAGCAAACCACGAAAAAGGCGATTGGTTTGGCGTTGAAATTGGTACAACTGCGTTCCCAGATTTTAGGGCTAAAAAAGGCAAGGGACCGCATGTTATAAAAGGTAGAGAAAAGGGTGTTCTCAATCTACAAGATATTCGATCGCTTGACGATTCAGGCGTCAATTGTAATTTCATTGGAGTTGAATTCAGTGACACGATACAATACTTCAACGCCGCAACGGGATTTGATTACAAGAAGAGAACTTTACTCCAAGTTGGTGAACGAGGAACTAATGTAAAAAGACTCATTAGCTGTAATCTTGGAATAACGCGAGAGGATGATAAATTACCGGCACACTTCAAAAAAGTTTTTACGGGAGGAAAAGCCGCGGGCGTGAAACAAGATTTAGAGGTTCACTTAAAACGATATTATAGAGATCGAGGTTGGGATTGGGAAACTGGCAGACCTACAGAAGAAAAATTGAAAGAATTAGAAATACTTTAATTGTAATATCTTTTTTTTAAATTTTTTTTGTTTAATTACTGTTTTTCTGTAACTCAAATATAAATTTAAGATCAAATTCAATTTAGAATAATTCAAGATCGTGACGTGAAAAAATAAAAAGCATTACCTAATTATCTATTTATAAGAATTTTATACTTCACCATAAATTTACATGTTAGTGCTCGGAATCATCTTCATTGTGTTGCAGGTATTCGACTGGATTAGCACGAACGCAGCAATAAAATCTGGATGCGTGGAAGCAAACCCCATTCTAAAAGAATCGCTCGAGTCAGGTTTTCCACTTTATTTAGTAGTGGTGAAATTGGGTTTAGCCATATTTCTTATCATGATGCTCACTCTTGGCAATGTCATATTGAACTGGGTTGTTCTCTTTCTCGATATTTTCATGGCAATCGTTGTCATAAACAACATGGTGAGGATTCCCATTCAAAAGAAGTACAACCGGATATTTTTTCTTGAAAGCGCCAATTTAGTAAAGTTCATGCAAGTATGGGACGTGAGAGAATGGAGACACGCTGTTCAGCACGTTAGGTCTCAAAAAGAACCGGTTAGAAGCGAATGGGTTAAAAATGTCAGTCAAGTACGAGAATGGATGTCAAACATTCAAAATTCTAAAGAGAAAGAGAAAAAATAAAGAGATAGTTAATTATTCCAGTCCTGCACCGCAGACGGCACAGTATTTGGCTTCGCCTTTTTTAATGGTCGTGCCACAGTGAGGACAAAATGACGCTTTAGCTTTTTCTGGGGCGGCACTTTCAACGGGAACAGCTTTTAATTCGCCCGTTTTGGAGGAAAATGTTCCTCTTAGCTCGCCTCTCATTTTCAGGTCTAAAATGATCGCCTGTATGTCCTTTTTTGTTATGCCCGTGGTCTGGCTAATGCTATCAACAGATGCATTAGGATTTGATTCAAACTCGTACTTGACGGTTCTTCTTAACCGGCCCTTATTTGCAACTGCTGCGATTTGACTGGCTATGATGGATAAGCCAATTGCTATCATTATGAATCCCCACCAATTCCAATAATACCACGGATAAACGATGTATATTCCCCACCATATGAAACCCGCTCCAATTATAACGCCACAAATCCTGCCTTCTTCCGAATATTGATTCTTTTTATATTGCATTTAAAACTCACATTTATTTTTTTAAGATACTATATAATCAAGCTTGTATGAATAAAATGTTATTTCTAACCCTTTTTAAGAATTTGCTTTTTAAATTGATTTCAATGAAAAGTTTAAAATCCTTAGAGCGTTTAACTTAAACAAATGAAGAAGTCGCTTAATTTTTGACTTCATTGTTATTTGCATAGAAGGATTATGTATATCTTTGAGTGAATATTATGAGTGAAGATAAATCGCATTTGGTTGAAAAAATTGGCAGGAGAAATGTTTTATCCATTTTGATGTTGAGTACCGCGGGGCAAATTGCTTGGGCTGTAGAAAATGGTTGGTTTAACACTTTTGTATACGATCGGATTACCACCGATCCGAACCCTGTCGCGTGGATGGTTGCGGTAAGCGCAATCACGGCGACTCTCACATCGATTCTCATGGGCATTCTTAGCGATCGAACATCCGGAGGATGGGGAAAAAGAAAGCCATATATAGTTTTTGGTTACTTCATGTGGGGGCTCATTACGGCGTTATACCCTTTAACTGAATTGATTCAAGTAATCGGTATCGCTATCGTTATGGTAATTGTTACCGACGCAATCATGACATTTTTTGGTTCCACGGCAAACGACGCCGCTTATAATGCATGGTGCACTGATATAGGACACTCCA
>JAEORV010000015.1 GCA_016840695.1 Promethearchaeota archaeon | reverse complement strand
CTTCTTTTTTCCTTCAAAATAACGATGATTATAGGCAAGTGTATTCTGAGGTAAAAGGCCATCCATTAAGCAATAAAAAGGCCCCAGCAGCGTGCTTTAATACGTCTAAATTTAAAAACTACATATTTGATGCGATTCAACAAATAGCGAAAAAGGACTTCATTGATGGATTTTTTTGGGACGAACCACATTACAAGTATACCCCTCCAAAATCAAACATTTTTACTTGTAGATGCAAAACATGTAAAAAATTCTTCAAAACCATATACAATAAAGAAATGTCGAACATTAGAACTGATGAAGTTTTGGAATTTAAAGAAAACACCATTATCAATTTTTTAAGAGACATATCTCAAAAAGTCAAGGAAATTGATACAAATAAAAAGATCATCGCATGTGTGGTCCCTCCCCCGTTGGAAACGGGAATTAGTGATTGGGATAAGTTTTGTTCTTCTCTGAAAGATTTGATAGATGTATTTAGTACTGATCCATATTGGCTATTGTATAGAAAATCTTTAGATTATGTTGAGAAATATTCAAGAAGGACGGTAGAATTAGCGCAAAAATATAACCTCGAATCTCAATTGTGGTGCCTAGCATTCATGATTCCCAGAAAAAAAGAACTTCAATTAAAGGAAGCAATTAAAATTTTTGATAAATATGGCGTGGATTCAATATTCTCCTGGTGTTATAGAGGTGCCGAAGGGATGTCAATTGAATGCAAAAATCCAAATACCGTCTGGGGCGTTATCGGTGATGCATATAATGAATTAAAAAAAAAATATGCTCTATGAATTAGATAAGTATCGATCTTATTTTGACAAAACCATGTTAAGAATAATTTAATGTAAGAAATAATTATTTCTATAATTTTAAAGGATATTTTTGATATTTTACCATTGCATCTCTTAACGCAACGACATTTTCCCAAGGTACATTCAAAATATTATGAGAGGGTCCTGCGAAGTATCCCCCGCCAGGTCCCGCTGCTTTAATGCATCTTTTTACTTCTTTTTCGATATCTTGGGGCGTTCCAAAATTTAATATGCCGGAAGAATCTATCCCGCCCATGAAACACAAGTGATCGCCAAGGGTTTCCTTTAAATACGCCAAGTCTACTCCCGCTGCAGGTTCAAGCGCTTGAATGCAATGTAAACCGGCATCTACCATGTCGGGTAACAATTTATCGACATATCCGCAAGAATGTTGAACGACAAACATTCCATGTTTTCTACATTCTTGATATATCTGTTTATAATATGGAAGGAGAAATTTTCTAAAATTTTCTAAGGATATTATAGATTTTCCTTTTAGCCCTAGATCATCGTAATAGAAAAAGATGTCCACGCCCGCCTCAGATAATCTTTTGATCACTTCCAAATTTACTTTTGTATATTCAGATAATACTTCGTGAATGTATTGGGGATTCTTGCGCATGTAATAAGCCATTCGACCGATTGTCATTCCTTCAAATAAATGTTCAAATAAAGGGAAAACATTACTCGCCATTGGATAGGCGTAAGGAGCAAGGCTCTCTACATATTCCTCCCAAATCTTCGGTGAATAATTGACCTTATCATTAATTAATTCAGTAGGCTTCCCATGTTTGTCCCAGTGCGAATATAATATCTCCGGCGTTTTAAAATAACCCCCTACATAATACAAAAATGGTTTACCCGTCTCTTCTTGAGGGACGATCTTGAATATTCTCCCCGCAATGGTATCAATAGCGCATCCTGGATAGTCCGGATCATGAGTTGTCTTTAAGTTAACTTTTGCCTTAAAAGGATCCATGACGTGACAATCAGAATTCCAAAAACGCAGCTGGGTAACGCTTCCCACCCAACTATATTTAACTTTAGAATAACTGTTTTTAATAACGGTTTTGTTTTTCGAATATTCTTCGGAATTATGAAAATCTTCGTACGATTTCGCACTTGGTTCAAAACCTAAAGTATGGATTGGAACAACATCAGGCTCGTCGCCAAGTTCTAATGTCCGAATGACGCGTTCTCGTTTCGATAAGACCATGCTATCATTAAATAATCTATCAGTAAAAAGTTTTTTTGACTTAGATATCAAACAAGCAGTTTAAATAAAAAATAAAAAAAATATGGATTTAGTTATTATCTCCAACAATAGCGATGTTGCCAGTTGTAGTGGTACAAGTTAAATCATAAGTATTATTAGCAGTTGTTGCAAAATCGCCGGACGTGCAGATTTTATACTTGGCACTTCCAACTCCAGCAATATCATCGGCAGTACAACTCACCACTCCTGTGGTTGTAGATCCTGTAAATCTCGCTCCAAAATAAGGGCTATTATCGTAATATTGAACAGTAACTCCTCCTGTCGTGGTGCTCGCTGAGCCAGTAACATCTGAACTCATATTTGAGTATTGTTGAATGCTCATTAATACTGCTCCGGTCGTTGTTGACAAGGTCCAAGTGATATCTTGCGTGTATTCTGCGTTATATGTGTTTAAAGTGACTCCTCCAGTGGTCGTAGTTCCTGCTATATTGCCTCCAAAATGACATCTCGTAAAATTCAACAAAACGTTACCAGTGGTCGTGCTACTAGAGAGTCCTTGGGAAAAATTTGCGCCAGTACCATAAACGCTCACTCCTCCAGTTGTGCAAGACAAGGTTAAATCGTTTACAGTCACGTTTTCGGGAACAATTATAGAAATTCCTCCCGTTATTGAAGTGGTCGTGATATCATAAACAATGTCAGTTCTGAGTGTTAAATTAACAACATGGTTATCCGTCTTAAACCAGTTTGTAGGATCAACCCAAGCCCAGTGAATGCTTGTTAAGCTCAAATCTGCAGAACTATCATTATCCCAACTTATAGGATTAAAGAAATTTTGATATGTCTTACCTGCCATGAAAAGACCCGAAAAGTGGAAATTTATATCAACTTTAGCGTAATAATTCACGGGTGTAGTGTTATATTGAATTTGAATGCGTGCCGTACTTGCATAAATATTACATTCTTCAACGGAAGCCGGCGATGCTGGAGTATAATAGTATGTAAAAGACTCTTGATATGTAGCAAAAGTGAAAGCTCCTACGATGAAAAAACCAACGATGCTAAACAGGAGACACGAAATGATAATTCCCGCAATTAAACCTTTCCTATAAGTCTTTTTGGTTTTCTTCTTTTCTTTTTTTTCTGCTACCTTAACTTTTATTTTTTTTTCTTTTTCAGTTAACTTTAGTACCACTTTTTCCTTTTTCTGCGCTATTTTTCTCGCAGGTTCTCCTTTTTCAGGTTGAAATGCTGCTCCTTCCTCTAATTCAGATCCACAGGCAAAACAAAAACTAGCTTTACGCTCTAACTTCGTACCACAATTAGGGCAAAACTTCATATTTTCATCTGAATCGTTCATTTTTAATTCACTTAAATAAATTATCTACTTTTTTGGAAAATTGTTCCATTTTCTTATTAAATTGTTCCTTTTTTTTAGCCATTTTTTTAGCCATTTCTGCTTTCTTTACTTCCATTTTCTTAGCAAATTCTACTCTTTTTACTGCTAATTCTTCTTTTTTCATCGCAATCTTGTCGGCGATTTCCAACTTTTTCATTGCAAGTTTATCGTGAGAAGGTTCTCTTTCAATTTCAGCAGTTTGTTCAGATTTAGGATCTTTGGCGAACTTAATGAGCGAACCACATGCAAAACAGTACTTTCCCTCACGTTCTTGGTATGTACCGCAATAAGAGCAAAATTTCACTTGAGGTTTTGTATCGATCATTTGTATATAATCACCTAATTAAAATGAGAATAGTATAGAATTTAAATGATTTTGAGACCAATTTTTAATATTTAATTAGATGAGATATTTCTAAAATCTTGGAAGATTTAATATTATATAGGCTCTTTTTTATATTAACTATGAATTCATTAGAACGAGTAAAAGCAGCGATTCACTTTAAAAAACCCGATCGAGCACCTGTAATTGACTTAATCGGTGGCGATGCTATCATGCTCCCCCTCATTCCTTCTCAAAAATGGCGTCCAGGATGGTTGGAAGGTGAAGAGGGACTATTTCCTCACATCGGCAGGGGATATAAATGGAATAGACCAGATTGGGCGAAAAATATTCCCGAATATGAAGGTGAATCGTGGCGTACCATTCCTCACGAAGAAATAGACGAGTGGGGCTGTATTTGGAATCTTTCAGGTCGAGAAGATAACATGGGACATCCAGGAAGACCCGCTCTAAAGGATTGGGCTGACTTCGATGAACATTTTGAAAAATATAATCCCGATCCCAACGATGCTAGCCGCTTTAAAATAATACGAGCCATACAAAACACGGTAAAAGAGGAAAAATACAATCTCGTGCTAATGGACTTTGGCCCGTTTGAAGTGGCTTCAAAGACGATAGGATTTTCGCAATATTTAATGGATCATAGACGGCACCCACAAGAAGTAAAAAAGATACTAAAACATATTACATCATATCAAGTAAAAATGATGGAATTTATCACTAAAAATGATATTAATCCTCATGGATTTTTAATTTATGAAGATTTAGGAGAACAAAACAATCCATATTTAAATCCAAAAGTGTTTAAAAAGTTTTACGAACCAGTTTATAAAACACTCATTGATAAGGCTCACGAATTAGCATGTGAATATCACATTCATAGCTGTGGCAAGATAGATAAATTATTACCCGCCTTCATCGAATGGGGTTTAGACGGAATTGAGTTTGATAGTCCAAGAATGAGCGGATATCCCAACTTGGCTCCATATCGCGGAAAAATCATGATGTGGGGGTGTATAAACATTCAATCTGTGTATCCAAATGGCACGAAGGAAGAAGTACAGAGGGAAGTGTGGCACATGGTTAGAAATCTTGGTACTAAAGATGGGGGATTCGGGGCATATTTTTACCCTCAACCTAAGGATATTAGGGCTCCCAATCGAAACATCATTGCTTTTAGAAGAGGATTAAAAAAATATAGCGTATACTCTGAAATTCCTTCGCATTGGTGGGATCATCCCGTTCCAGAAGTATGGAAAGACAATGAGGTACCGCCATTGCCTCCAGTTACTATATAAATGAAAAAAATTATATTATGATACTTTCTTTAGAGCTTCTTTTAGAATTAATTCGAACTTTTCTAAAATAAAATCAGCGTCTTCTTCGGTAATGATTATTGGGGGTTTTACTTTTACTACGTTTCTACGGCGTATTTGTCCTGTACCTGACACGATAGGCATGCTTTCCCCCAAGTATAATCCGTGTTCAGGTGCAAGCAGGATCATCTCTTCCGTGAGCGCCGTGAACGGTTCTTTCGAGTTTTTATCCATAACCAACTCTACACCAATAAATAATCCCGGGCATCGAACGTCTCCGATTACTTCATATTTCTCTTTCATTTCTAAAAGTCGTTTCGTGATTTTTTGACCCATTTTCTCGCAATTTTCTCCCAATTTCTGTTTTTCGATCACGCTAATTGCCGTTAAGGACGTGGCCATTGCGATGGGAGACGAACTGAACGTGGTATGTTCTTCCGTAGGGGTAAATCGCTTTTTAATCTTTGGTGTGGCGACCAAGACGCCCAAGGGGAACCCTCCCCCAATTCCTTTAGTAAACGTCATCATGTCAGGAGAAACGTCAATGTTTAGTTCTTTTTCATAGAGTTCCGTAACCGTGAAGTATTTTCCCGTTCTCCACATGCATGTTTGACATTCGTCGTAAATTAAGAAAATCTTTTCTTGCTCGCATACTTCCTTTAATTTTCTTAGGTATTCAGGTGGAGCAGGTATGTGACCTCCTGCTCCTTGTATTGGCTCAAGCATTACTCCTGCCATTTTTTTTGGAGCCATCCCTCTAAGATAGTTTTCAACTACTTTAAAACATTCGAGATTGCATCCTGGATCTTTCTTACCATTTATCCCTTCGGTATAATTCCACATGCACCTATAACAATAAGGATATGGCATCCTCGTATAGTGATCGTATCCAAAATTGTTAAAACGGGTAACACCATGAATGGGCTGCGATGCCGTCCCCGTAGCTAAACTTGAACCGTGATAACCCCCCCAAAAAACACCGAAATGATCTGCTTTTGATGCAATCATTGCTAGTTTCATTGCCCCTTCGTTTGCTATACCTCCACCTTCGTTGTTAAACGCCACCCTCCCTCCTTTCAGCTTTCCAGGAACGAGATCTGCTATTTTATTCGCTAATTTTGCCCTTGCTGGAGTTAACACGTTATATCTCACGTGTGTTAGTCTCGACATTTGTTGATACGCAGCGTAGTTTACGTCTGGATGTGCAAATCCAAGCGTTAACGCCCAATTCATAGAAGTCGTGTCGAGAATTTCTTTTATATTACCATCTTTGTCTCTCACCTTAACATATGCAGAACCAGGCTCTTTTGCTTCGATTACGGTTAACGGTTCAACAAACACATTTAAGGAGTGCTTGTCAAATTCTAAAATATCTTCTTCGTTCACTCCTGAACTAATCCTCTCTATCTCATCTTTACTCAATACCTTCGGCTCTATTTCCTTCATTGTAACCAATTAAATAATATTTTTTTCTTATAGATATTATGTTTGTTCGGAGTATTCAAATACTTTTCTCATAACAAGGGAAGATCCCAAACTATTTCTCACCAACAGTATAATGGGAGAATATTCCCATTTCTGATGATGTGATTATTCTTCACCCTAAATATGACCCGCGGCAAAGAGAAAGAAGACATCTGTATTCTTCAAGTTCTATGAATTGTACTGTTTTATTTTTTATCGCACGAAATTTTTTAAATAAGTTATCTCTACTGGATATTAAGGTAAGAAAAATGTCAAAGAAGAGAAAGGTTGTTATTATTGGCGCTTTAGGAATGGATTTTCACACCTTCAATACAGTTTTTAAAGATAATGAGGAATATGAAGTGGTTGCCTTTACAATCGCAGGAGAACAGAATATCGGGACAACTGATGAGGTAGAAAAGAGGTATCCTCCAGAACTCGCGGGTAAACTTTATCCATATGGTATTCCAATGGTTTCGGAAGAAATATTAGAAAAAGTAATCAAGGATAATGAAGTCGATGAAGTAGTTTTTGCTTATTCAGATGTTTCACACGAAGAAGTAATGCATAAAGCTTCTATAGCTCTTGCTGCAGGAGCTAACTATCGATTGATTAGTGGAAAGAATACGATGTTAAAGGCTAATAAACCTGTGGTTTCGATTTGTGCTGTGAGAACGGGGTGCGGTAAAAGCCAAGTGTCGAGATCAGTCTATCGGTATCTAAAGAACAAAGGGTATAAAGTTGTTGCAATTCGAGAACCAATGCCATATGGTAATTTAATCGAGCAAAACGTGATGAGATTTTCCAAATACGAAGACTTTGATAAATATAACTGTACAATTGAAGAACGAGAGGAATACGAGCCATACATTGAACAAGGCTTGGTTATTTATTCTGGTGTTGATTACGAAAAAATCCTACACGAAGCTGAAAAAGAATCGGATGTACTCATATTTGACGGAGGAAACAATGAGATTTCATTTTACGTTCCTGATTTATTATTTATCGTCGTAGATCCGTTAAGAGCCGGACACGAAAGAAGTTTTCATCCAGGAGAAGTCAACGCTCGTGTAGCAGATGCTTTTGTAATTAACAAGATCAATAGTGCAAAAGCCGAAGATATCCAGAAAGTTGAGAAGAATTTGGAATTGTTAAATCCAGATGCAAAAAGAATATTGACTAACTCAATAGTGTCTTTGTTAGATGATGTGGATTTAAAAGGTAAGAAAGCGATTATCGTTGAAGATGGTCCAACTTTAACTCATGGGGGAATGGCCTATGGAGCTGGGTATGTAGCAGCAACCCAAAACGGTGCAATAATCATCGATCCAAAACACTACATTTCTGGATCGTTAAAGAAAGTGTTCGAAGACTTCCCTCAATTATCTGAAATTGTTCCCGCAATGGGATATAACGATCAACAAATAAAAGATTTAAGCGATACATTAAATAAAGCTGAATGTGATTTAATTATCGATGGAAGCCCAATAAATTTAGCAAAATTAATCGAATTAAATAAACCTATTGTTCGAGTTGGTTATGATATTGAAGCAATCGGGAATCCTACTATTGAAGATGTTTTAGATGAATTTGAGAAGAAGTTCCTAAGAAATTAAATATTATGAAATAAAACTAATAATCGTGAGAAAATATTGATAAGGCATCTAACAAAAATTTCAGATTTTACCAAGGAAGAGTGCGAAAAGATCATCGAGAAATCAGTGGAAATTAAAGCCAACAAGGAAAAATACCACAATATGTTAAGAAATAAGGTCTTATTAATGATTTTTGAAAAACCATCTTTGAGAACTCGCGTGTCGTTTGAGACCGGAATGACTCAATTGGGTGGTCATGCCATATTCTATTCTTTAAAAGACAGTCCTTTAGGCAAAAAAGAAAACATTCACGACACGGCAAAATGTGCATCTAGGTACACGGACTTAATCGCAGCTCGCGTTTTTAAAAGAGAACAAATTTGGGAGTTGGCTAAATATTCCGATGTTCCCGTTATAAACATGTTAGACGATTTTGCGCACCCTTGTCAGATACTTTGCGATTTTCAAACGATTAAAGAAAAAAAGGGACGTCTCGAAAATATAAAACTCTCCTACTTCGGAGACGCAAAAAACAATGTAACTTACGACTTAATGCGAATGTCTGCCATGTTTGGAATCACGATGGATGTAGCTTGCCCAGATAATGTGGATTATTCTCCAGAAAAGGTTGTCTTAGACGAGATCATGGAGCTCTCTAAATCTTCTGGAGCTAAAATAAATGTGATTCACGATGCTAATGAAGCAGCAAAAGTTTCAGATGTTGTCTATACGGATTCCTGGATGTCTTATGGAATTCCTGCTGGCGAAGAAGAAAAACGCGTGAAAGATTTCATTCCATTTCAAGTGAACTCAAAAATAATGTCAATAGCAAAACCTGACGCTATCTTCATGAATTGCTTGCCTGCAATGCGAGGATATGAACAAACAGCAGATGTAATAGATGGAACTCAATCAGTTGTATTTGATCAAGCCGAAAACAGGCTTCACGTGCAAAAAGCAATAATGTTATTTCTATTGAATATGTTTAAATAATTGATATAGGTGATAAAAATCGACGCTAAGACGTTAATAGTTGCCTTGGGAGGAAACGCATTGATAAAACCCGGGCAGATAGGAAAGGCGGGGGAACAATTCAAAAATCTAAGATCCCCCCTGAAGCAAATTGCAAAGCTATCAGATTATTATCACATAGTTATCTCCCATGGAAACGGTCCACAGGTGGGAAACCTCTTGATACAACAGGAAGCTGCAAAAAATCAGGTTCAATTAATGCCCATGGGCGTGTTAGTAGCAGAAACGCAAGGACAAATTGGATATATGATCGAGTCCACTTTAGACGAGGAATTAATGCGGTTGGAAAAGGACGAAGAGAAGCTTTTCCTCACGATTTTGACTTACGTGCAAGTCGATCCCGACGATCCCGCATTTAGAAATCCCACAAAACCCATAGGTCCTGCATATAAAGAACCACAACCTGGCTTTAAAAAAACTGCGAAAGGATGGCGTCGAGTAGTTCCCTCTCCAATCCCTCAGAAAATAATTCAATGGCGAGAAATAAAAAAATTAGTTGAATTGGATTTCATAGTCATTGCTTGTGGAGGCGGGGGAATTGCTTTAATAAAAAAGAAGAACAATTTCTATGGTGTGGAGGCTGTTCTTGATAAAGATCTTACAAGCGAAAGGTTGGCTGAACAAATCAATGCAGATATCCTCCTAATCGCAACCGACGTTGAGTATGTTGCGCTTAATTACAAAAAACCTGATCAAGTTGATCTAAAAATTATGAGTATTGCTGAGGCTAGAAAATATATGAAAGAAGGTCACTTTCCTCCAGGTACTATGGGTCCAAAAGTAGAGGCCGCAATAAAATTCATAGAATTTGGAGGAGAACGAGCTATCATCACGTCAATTGATAAAATCTCTGCCGCTTTAGACGGAACGGCAGGAACTGAAATTACTAAATAATATTAATGAAATTTAAGATATGATTTCAATGGTGAATTCAAAAAATTATATAGAAATGGATTTAAAATACGGAGCTCATAACTACCATCCAATTCCGGTAGTTATTTCGAGAGCAGAGGGTTGTTGGGTTTACGATCCCGAGGGTAAAAAGTATTTGGACTGCTTATCGGCGTATTCGAGTCAAAACACGGGTCATTGTCATCCCGAGATCGTGAAGGCTCTTAAAGATCAGGTTGATCTAGTTGCGGTGACTTCAAGGGCATTTCATAACGACAAGATGGGGCCATACCTGCAAAGATTATGCGAAATTGTTGGCCCTCATATTAACGATCCACACAAATCGGGAATAATGGCCTTGCCAATGAACACGGGAGCAGAAGCAGTCGAGACAGGATTAAAAGTAGCGCGAGCGTGGGGATATATAAAAAAAAAGATACCTCCAAATCATTCACACATCATTGTATGTACTGACAACTTTCACGGAAGAACCATCACAATTGTAGGATTTAGCACGGATATAGAGCATGGCCGTTATTTTGGCAATTTCGGACCATTTACACCCGGATTTGACATCGTTTCATATGGTGATCCAGATGAATTAGAAAATTTCATAAACGCTATAGGGCCTAAAAACGTGGCAGGGTTCTTATTCGAGCCAATTCAAGGCGAAGCTGGCGTAAAAATCCCTCTAAAAGGATATTTAAAGAAAGTTAGAGAAATTTGTACTAAATACAATGTTTTAATGATTGTTGACGAAATTCAAACTGGTTTATCTCGAACAGGAAAATTATTCGCGTGCGATCACGAAAATGTTAAGCCCGACATGTTTTTATTGGGAAAAGCGTTAGGTGGAGGTTTATATCCCGTTTCTGCGGTCGTTACTACAAGAGATATCATCGGACCCGAGGTAATCAAACCGGGTACACACGGAAGCACCTTTGGAGGTAATTCACTTGCCGCAGCAATTGCAATGAAAGCATTAGCTGTGATGATCGAGGAAAATTTAGCAGAACGAGCCGAAAAAATGGGCGCGTATTTTCAAGAAGGGTTGAAGAAAATAGCTGAAGAACCTACAAAATTGCCACTTAAAGACATCAGGGGAAAAGGGCTCTTGATTG
>JAEORV010000014.1 GCA_016840695.1 Promethearchaeota archaeon | reverse complement strand
CCAGTTTCAGATGTGAGATCTTGCCCAAGTTTCTGTACAGCTCTCTTGCTTGGCGTTTGAAGTATTCTCCTCATTATATTTACGACCTTGGTTAACTTGTTGTCATTAAAATCTTTAACAATTGGATCGTAGCGTGAAAAATTTATTCCCGCGGTATAAACTCCGGCTTGCCCGTGCCCAGAGTGAGAGGATGTCTGCCAATGTTCGACCTTAAATTCTATATTTTCGAGGAGATGAGAGCAGAAATACCATTCTATTATTAATTTCGGTCTTTTCGACTTTCTTTTCGTGCTCTTTAACATCCTTGCGGCCCGCTTTAGTCTATCAGGATGTATTAACGCAAAAACTTTCTCGTAGCTTTCATTCATGAGATCTTTAACAGACTCTTTAATCTCAGCCATTATTTCGGCCACTTTATCGGCTCTTTCTTTTGAGATGTCTTGCTTGATGGATTCAATGTAATTCTCCATGGCTTTTTCTGCATCAACGCTTTGCTCTAATTCAACGGGACTTTCCCTACGTGCTCTTGTGCCAGATGGTGCACCTCCAGGTTCTAAATCCATCGAAATTGACATGGTTTCCTTTTCTGGAAGGTTAAATAACGCGTCGAGTTGTGAGGGATTTTTCCGTACTTCATCTAATTTCGCTTCGATTTCCACGTTAGAGTATCCTAATCCCTGAAGGTAAAATGCCGCGCTCGCAAGTTGTCCTTCTAACGCTTGTCCCTGGCTGTATCCGCCACCACCAAACTGAGCTTCCAAGTGCTCGTCGGCAATCTTCATGATGTTCTGTTCTGTAATGTCGTCCAGTTTTAAGGGCCCCATTTTTGTAAGGATGTGTTCTAACTGGTCATCTCGTAAATAATTAAGATTCCCTAAAGGACCGATCATGTATGAAATTTTTTCCATTTTCTTGAGAGGTTCTTCAAGTTCTTTCTGATCTTTCCCTTTAGATATTATTAAAAAGTGCTCTAAGAATTTCTGGTTGAATCCCGCAACCATTTTAATGATATCATCGTTAAATTTCTCAAGATGTTGTTGTAGATTAAAATCTCCGGGTAAATTGATACCATACACTAATGCGTTGTCCATTATCATGTAAATGAGGTCAGATTTCTCCATGGGAATCTTGATTTTTTATTTTTTAACATGTAGTTTCGTTAATATTATAATGAAATTGAATCTAATTAAGTTTTATCTATATATTGTAGTTGGTTCAATATTGAGTTAGTCGATCCAGTCAATAACTCCCTTTTTGTTATAGTTTCCCCATTTTAAAGTGGCTTCTCTTTGCGCAATTATATTCTCTCTTGGCGTGCCAATCGTCTTGTTCGTAGCATATTCGCAAATACCGAGTCCTCCTTCGTTATTTCCAACATCTCGTATGTATCCTTTAATTTCTTCCTCTACATCCTCTGGAGTTCCTAAAATATAGGTGCTCTGGATGTTAGAAGAAAGCCAAAATGCAACTTTTCGTTCTTCCGCGAATTTCTTAAAGTTATCGACTCCCGTCATGAGAGGAGAATCGAATTGGAATACATCTACCCCTGCTTCAATGATATCCGGCATTAATTCAAAAATTTGCCCGCATGAATGTAATATGAAATCCATGTCTAAATCGTGAGTGAGTTGAATAATTTGCTTGTAAGGTTCCTTAAAGATGTTTTTAAACAATATAGGGCTTAAGAAGGGAGAATTCTGAGCTCCTAAATCGTCTGCAATCATTATTGAATCTAAATTAGGATAGAATTCTTTAAATTTCTCTATATGAATTAGGTAGTAAGGTAAAACCTTTTTGATCAATTGATCAACCTGTTTAGGATTTCTGGCGAGATCTACTAATAGATTACTAAACCCTCTTAGTTGACTGCAGAGGTTAAAGAATCCATTTTTACCGAAACTTCCAAGCGTGTACTTTTTCCTCCCTAAATACTTCCACAGGCGTGTTTTTATTAATCGATAATATTTAGGATCTGAAGCGTCGGGAATTTGGTAATCGTCAAACTCATCCCAATTTTCTTGAAATGGTCCCTTAGATGGATGTCCCTTTGTTAAATCGTCGCTCTCAGTTCCAGCAGATTTCCAAATAATCCCCCACTCGTCAATACTATCGTGAGGATATTTCCACCATTCTTTAGGGAATCCTGCCTCTTTCCGGTATTTATCGTTCCAATCATAAATCAATTTTCTAAAATAACCTTTAGATATTGTATTGACTCCTCCTCCAACATGTGGCGGATATCTTGTTGGTTGCCACGATCTCGGTTCTACTGTAGGACAATAAAAGAAATCGTATTTAATGCCTACAATTGCTATTGGAACCCTATCTGGTTTATCAAAATGGAAAGCTTTTTTGACTCGTTCTTTGCTGTTCATTATATTAGATAATAATTTTTTATTTTTTTTTAAACTTGCTTGCTACTTTTCTGGCGTAACTCATTTGTTCTTTAGTTTCAAGGGAACAGCGCCTAAAATTTCTTATCCATCTAACTGGATCCATGGTTTTTGGAATGATTCCATTATAAGCGCCCCACGCAACGATAAATTGCCCTGTTCTGCCGCAACCTGCTACGCAATGTGCGACAATCGCTTCCTTCTTCGCTTGATGCTCATTTGAAATTTCAAGGAAGTTCTTTATCTGACCATCAGTCGGTACTCCATAGTCGGGAACATCTATGTGATAATATGAGAATCCTTGGGGGATATCTTGTCGATTGTCAAACTCACTAACATTCACGATTACTTTAATTCCCTCTTTTTTATAGATATCAAATACAGGAGGATCTGGCCACCAAGAAGCAGCCATCTTTCCTCTGACTATCCAAGTAAACGGCTCCGTTCTCTCGGGCATTCCGCCCTTAGGCCAATACCAAGGTCGTACCATGGAAAACTTATTTTGTTGTAATTGAACTTTAACTTTAATATCTTTCAGAATTAATAATAATTAATAAAAAAGTAAGATAAATGCAATAAATGAAAAAAATAATATTTTTCCAAGCACATCCAGACGATTTAGAGTTTAACTGTACCCATATTCTACATTATCTAGTAAAAAGGGATGACAAGTACGAGATCAAGATAGCCTCTATGACGAGAGGTGAATATGGCACTGCTAAGCGCGGTTCTGACCACTTTAAAGGGGAACGATTAGGGAAAATAAGAACGAAGGAGTTATTTAATGCTCAGGCAATTCACGGAATTACACCTGCACAGATTCATTTTTTTGAGATCGTTGATGGTTATACGACATTCGATAAAAAAACAGTAGATTTAGTTAAAGCATACCTAAACAAGGAGAAACCAGATATAATATTTGCGTGCGAACCGAGGAATACCTATTACCGTCATCCCGATCACATGATTTGCGGAAAAATACTCTACTATATTCTCGATAAGCAACTAATCGATAAAAAGCCAAAACTCTATTTTTATTCGAGCATAAACGTGAATTACCGATGGCCATTCAACAAGGAAGATTTACCTTTAGCGTATAGTTTAATCCTCATGCATAAATCGCAGTATTACATGTTCAAATTCATAAAACCTGCTTATAGGTTCTTGTTTAAACGCTATGGGAGGCACGTAAAAGGGTGGAGATACGCAGAAGGATATAGAAGGGTCTATTACGGAAAATATAGATTCCAAAATCCAAAAATGAAACTATATCAGAGAATTTTTCTCTTGTTAAACGTGAAATTTTGGCCAGAGAAAATTACTCGACACGAAATTGTATTATAATAATTATAAAGGAATTGATTTAAAGTGAAGGATAAAGAAAAATTAACCGTATATGATACGAGACATTACCCTGTTAGACCTCATATCGGTGTAGGAGTCTTATTAGTCAAGAATGAACAGCTCCTTCTCGTAAAAAGAAAATATAATCCCGATGCGGGATATTGGAGCATTCCTGGAGGTCACTTAGAACTAGGCGAGCGCACTCAAATTGCTGCTGAAAGAGAGGGCCACGAAGAGACGGGTTTTAAAGTGAAAGTAACCAAGCTTGCGGGAATCATCGATAAAATAATGTACGATGATAATGGAGAAATCGAATATCACTATGTCTTGCTCAATTATTTTGTAGAACAAGTCGAGGGGGATCCTGATCAACCTCCGAAAGCCGATGACGACGCTCTTGAAGCCAAATTCGTGCCTTTTGATGAGTTGAAAAATTATCAACTGACTGATTCTTTAATCGAACTGTTGAAACAACTCAAAATGGGATACGAATAATGGAAGAAAAAGAGTTACGAAAAGTGTTTCAACAAGAACTTGCCGATGCTTTCTATTCCTTGCTGGCTTTCGGGGACGACAGCAGCAAACATCGCAAAGTCGTGTATCATGTCTTCCCACACATCCAATTCTACCTCAACACCTATAGCTTTAGCCCGCTTAGCTAAGCGAATAGAATCGTCAAGCAATACTTCCGCAGTTCCCACTTGAATGAATAACGGCGGTAATCCCTGTAAATCACCATAAAGAGGTGAGATTAACGGATTTCTAACATCTCTATCTCTTGCATACATTTGTGAAAAGTATTCGCACGCTATTGGAGATATGAATGGATCAACGTCTACTTTCGTTATCATTGATTCACCCATACCTACCATGTCTGTCCAAGGAGAAATTAAAACAGCCGCCGCTGGAAGTTCCACGTTCAACTCTTTTAGTTTTAAAAGCGTGGTGAGCGCCAAGTTTCCACCGGCTGAATCTCCTACTATAATGATGTTTTTTGGGGCGATCTTTTCGTCGTCAACGAGCCATTTGTATGCTTTTACGGCGTCTTCCAATCCCGCAGGGAAAGGATGCTCGGGCGCAAGACGATAATCTATCAAGATGAGGCGAGCCTTAGCAACCCGTGATAACCGCGCGGCAAAATCCTGGTGCGTTTTTATCGAACCTGACACGTGCCCTCCACCGTGTAAAAAATAAAGAACTCGTTCCTGTATCGTTTCGGGAGTGCTTATCCATTTTGCTGGAACTCCTTTTATATCAAAAGATTCCGTTTTCACGTCTTCGGGTAGCACTAGCGCCGCAGTTATCGTGTTTAAACCCTTTCGCCACACTTCGACCAAGTCTTCTCCCGATTGAAATGTTTTTCCTATTGCTTTCATCATCCTTGCCATTTGTTTACTAACCATTGAATTATCACATCTGATGTTTATTTTCTTATAGAACTTACTTTGTCAAGCACCTATTTAATTGTATTTGTCTTGATGATCGTAGCAATAATTTAACAAAAAAGTAAAAGCTTAAATACGATTCTACGATACATTTTACTTACATTTACGTATAAATCCAATTTTTAATATAGACTAAAATAATAGAAATTACAAAAGGAGGTAAAATTTATGCCATATATTATCGCAACAGTTATGTATCCAACTGAAATAGCTAAAGACCTTGCTGAAACATATTTTGAAATGTTAAAAAAGTATCCTTTTGATAGAAGTTTAGGAAAAGAAACGATACCAGTTGCAGTAACTACAAATAGCCGGGGAGTTAAGGTTATAAGCGTCATGGAAGCAAAAGAAGAGAAACTTAACGAGGCTTTAACTTGGGTTGGTAAGAGAATGGCTCTATTCATTCCTATCAAAGCATGTGAATATAAAACGAGGGTTTGGTCAAATATAGTTGAAGCCTTAGATTATATAGGGATGAAATTGCCGGGGCAGTAATTACTTCATATTTCAAGTTTCTTTTTTTTTTCAAGAATAGAAATAAAACAAGGAGGTGAAAAACATACCGTATGTGTTTACATATAACTTAATGCCTGCTAATAAAGCAAATGAAGTTGCGGAAATTTACTTAAAAGCGTTAAAAGAGGAACGATCTGCTACGAGACCACTTGCTAAGGAAATCATACCTAACGCAGTTAAAGCTACGATGCAAGGGATAGAATCTATTAGTGTTCATGATGTTAAGGAAGGAAAATTAGAAGAATTTATGAATGTACAACAAAACATTATGGTTAAGTACCATGCCATAGAAGGGTATAAATACAAACTCGAGGTCCGGTTTAAAGTTACAGAAGCCTTAGAAATGATAGGAATGAAGATGTCAGAGTAGCCATTTAATAAAAAAAATTATTAAATTTTTTTTTTCACTATTTATGATGAATCAAATTATGAAATATAAGCCAAAAGGTTATAATTCTATCAGTATTTACTTTTATTGAAGAACCCTTAATATGAATAAATTTTCCTGTAAAAGGTCTTAAAATTTGCCTACATTGATGAAAATAGCTAAGGAAGGAAATATTTCCGAAGAGATGGAAAAAGTTGCGAAATACGAGCAAGTAGACGTTGAATTCGTTAGGCGAGGCGTAGCAAGTGGGAGGATAATTGTTCCTAAATCGAATCATCGGCAATTAGAAAAACCCATCGGAATTGGCAAGGGTATGCTAGTTAAAGTCAACGCGAATATTGGTTCAAGCAAAAAAAATTGCGATATTCAAGGAGAACTCGAGAAAGCTAAAATTGCTGTTAAGTTTGGCGCTGATACTGTCATGGACTTGAGTACTGGAATTACTGAAGAAGATGTTAAGACAATAAGAAAAAATATTTTAAGCGAGGTCAAAGTTCCCCTTGGAACGGTCCCTATATACCAGACTGCATTGAGATCGCTCGAGAAAAAAGGGGCAATCATTCACATGGACGAGGATGACTTGTTTAATGTTGTAGAAGAACAAGCAAAAGAGGGAGTGGACTTTTTTACCATTCATGTTGGAGTCACGAAAGAAATCGTGAATTACCTAAAGGATCATCCTAGAATGATGGGTGTGGTTTCACGAGGCGGAACATTTTTGGCAGCGTGGATTTTGGAAAATGGAATCGAGAACCCTTTTAATCGTAGGTACGATTATTTACTCGAAATGGCAAAAGAATACGATTTCACTCTCTCACTCGGAGATGGAATGAGACCTGGATGCATATTTGACTCGACGGATTACGTTCAAATACAAGAACTACTTGAGATCTCAAAATTAGTTAAAAGAGCTTGGAAAGAAAATGTCCAGGTAATGGTTGAAGGTCCAGGACATATTCCTGCAAATGAAATAGAAAGAAATGTTAAAATGCAGAAATCCTTATGTGACGAAGCACCTTTTTACGTTTTAGGTCCATTAGTTACGGATATTGCTCCGGGCTACGATGATATTGTATCCGCTATTGGGGGTGTTATTGCTGGTCTAGCTGGTGTTGATTATTTGTGCTATGTTACTCCATCTGAGCATCTAAGCTTACCCACGCTCGAGGAAGTAAAACGAGGTGTTATATGCTCAAAAATAGCTGCTCATGCAGTAAATATAGCAAGATATGGAAAAAAAGCATCAGAATGGGATTTTAAAATGGATATCGCTCGAAATGATTTAGATTGGAATGAAATGATAAAACAATCAATCGATCCTGAACTAGCTCGAGAAAAACACCAGAGATACAATAATATTTCGGATGAAGAAGAAGTTTGTAGTATGTGTGGAGAATTTTGCGCTATTAAACTCCTTAAAGACGCTATAAGCAAGCAGAAATGATTTTTTGAAGCTTCTCAATTATATCTTTCGAATTATTTCCGAATACTCTAATTATCGGTTCCTTACCTATTGAACCCGTATCCCAAATAATATCGGGAATTTTCCCTATTTTTTCAATGCTTTCCTTTATTAGCCACTGCATAGTTGAATGATCTTTCTCTTGAATACTTTTTGGTTGGGTTTCCCTTATGAATTCGAACAATTCTAAATCAGTTTTCTCTTGAATTGCGTTTATCCAATGAGGTTTATACTTTAAGTTCATGACTAAATTTATTGAATTATCGAATTTTTTTGCCGTAAGAATTAATCTTGCAGTATGATCTGACACTCCAAACTTTATCTCTCCCGAAGCTTGTGGATATCCATTGATAATCGTGATACGTCCTTCTATTCCCGCGATTTCCTGCTTATTTGTAGCATTAGGTAAAGAACATGAGATATTTAATCTCACTTCTGGTATGAGATCGCTAAATTTCTGAATATTTGAAATTAAGTTATAGATTTCCTTGATCTGGTTAATAACATCTAATTTTTCTTCAGAAATCGTTAGATCTAACACTTTCCCTTTGTCTGGAAATTCTATATAATGTTGAAATTTCTCATCAAAGAACTCTTCTGCTTTTATTATTGCTCTTTCAATTGAATTTCCTCGTGTTAAAAACGCTGTAATCGCACTAGAATAGACACATCCGGTGCCGTGAACATTTCCATTAAGTGAAACTTTACTTTTTTTATATGTATTGAATTCTTGCTTGAAGTCTTCTTTAATCTTTTTATTGATAAGAGCTACATCAACAATTTCATCTTGATCGTTAGTGACACTCTTAATTATCACTGTTTTTTCAATATTAGATGCTTCTGAGGATTGATACATCTTGTTTAATATTACCTTAGCTGCGGTTTTAACATTGTCAATATAACCAGATTTTAAATCTATACCCGAATAGAATTCTGCCTCTGAAAGGTTTGGTGTTAAAATCATGACATGTGGAAGCAATCTATTCTCAATCTGTGTTTCTAGGTCGACACTTGATAACCGCTTGCCCGCACTTGACATGGTAATTGGGTCGTAAATCACTTTTAATTTAAATTTCTTAATGTAATTAACTATGATATTCAATGATTCTACATCAGGAATCATGCCTATCTTGACGAATTCAATAGGATAATTATTTAATATAGCGTCTAATTGTTTTTCTAAATCTCCTGAGAGAGATCTATAACCGTAGAATTCTTTTGCTGATTGATAAGTAATTGCAGTTATAACAGAAAAAGGATGGACTCCACATCTATCAAAAGTTCTAATGTCCGCTTGAATTCCAGCGCCAGAAGAGGGGTCGCTACCTGCAATCGTTAAACTATATGCATTAGGCATTGATATTTAATCATGAAGAAAGATATATAACGGTTATTTTTAATTTACTTTGCCCTTTCAAAAGCCCATTGAGCTTTATCTTCCAACCCAAGTTCCTTGTAAGATTGTCCTAAGATTTGAAATGCGTCTGGATAATCAAATTTTTCTTTCACTAGCTTAAACAAGTGATTTATGGCTAAATCGTACCGTCCTCGCAAATAGTTCACCTTACCTTTCAAAAACATGAGGTTATACTTGTTCTCTATTGCTCTTGCGCCCGTAATAGTGTCAATCAAGTCTAATGCGCCAATAAAATTTTTCGATTCTGTAAGTTTCTCTATAGTTTCCATCGTTTTTTTGAACTCCATCTTTTCAGCGAGTTTTGTCATTTCTTGCATTTCTCTTTCTTTTTGCTCGCGATTAAAAGCTTCGAGCTTTTGCTTTTCTTTTGCCTCAAAGTAGCCCTTGTACGTGTCGATTACGTCTTGAGAATAAGGCGTGCTACATAAAGGGCAATTTTTAGAATGAGTTAGCCATTCTTTAAGACACTCAGCGTGTACCGAATGGTTGCTAGGACACTCGATGTTATCATCGCCGGTAATTTCCATGTGACAAATGAGACATTTCATATTCTTAGAACTCCCTATTACTATTCCTTTGATATATTCTAACAAAAAAAATATAATACTCTAGTACAAATTTATTAATAAAAACTTAAGTATAAGGCATTAGATTTTTTTGACAGCATGTTTAAAAGAGTAAACGATATATTAATATTTAATAACAAGAGCATGATATTTTTTTGACCGTAAGCAAAAAGGTATTGTTTTCAGAACTGTTAAACAATTTTTTATCCATTAATAATGAAGTGGAAGCATTAGTAGTCTCCGACGAGGATGGTTTAATCATCTGCGGGGAAAAAAGGGAAGACGTGGATATGGAAATAGTTTCTGTGCTCACTGCTATCATTAATCCAATATTAGAAAGAATTAGGGACGAATTCTCTTTTAAAAAATTCGGCAACGCGTCTTTCGACACGGATACCCATCGCTTGTTATTCATTTCTGTTGATGAAAAAATCACCTTAAGCCTGGTCATAAGCAACATGGCTTCGGTCGATAAATTCAGTCCTTACGCTTTTTTTCTTGCTGAAAAAATTGCTCAAATCCTCAGTGCTGAAGAAGATGAAGTCATACAATTGGTCATTCCAAATTTTGATTATGCCGCCGAAGAATCGAAGAGAATGAAACACCAGATCTATCAACTACGATTGGAAACGGGCGGAATTTACCGTTTTAAATTCATTATTATCGGTGACCACGAAGTTGGAAAGACTTCAATAGTACGAAGATTTGTCGAAAACAGGTTCTCGCATAATTATCGGGCCACAATCGGCTTGAACATCATGTCCCATAATTTTGAAGCTTTTGGAAATAAAATTAGTCTATCGTTATACGATATAGGCGCCCAGAAATATTTTAAACGCTTCCGAAGAACGTATTACCAAGGAACTCAGGCCTCTTTTATTGTTTACGATATTACGAACAGAGAAACATTTGAAAATATTAGAAATTGGATAAACGAACTTGAGGAGTTTATTGAGAATAAAGAACTCCCGATCATAATCGTTGGAAACAAAACGGATTTAACGGGACAACGACAAGTGAGTACTCAAGAAGGTGTAGAGCTGGCAAATGAATTATCAGCTACCCGATGTTATAAAATATCTCATATCGAAACGAGTGCGCTTTCGGGAGAAAACATTGAGGACGCGTTTACTCTTATTTCCTACCATTTCATCATGAAAAGTAAAGAAAGAGAAGAAAACCGATTAAAAGAAGAATTATACGACGAAATTTCAAGTATATTAGAGGATAGAGAGAAATTAAACCTTGTATTTATCGCAGAAAATCCTTTTTGGAGCCCAGGATTACAGATCTTAACTGAGATAGAACGGTTAGGGCAAGCTATAGAAACGGAAAAAGTAAATGCTGATAAAACATATGAATACTCCAATGGTTTGATTTTGAAGAATTATCTTTATATTAACTTCGATGTTTCTACAGCAGATGGAGTTTTCTGTATTTTCGACGCTAGAGACAGACTCCATATTGCTCCATCCTGGAAGGAGATCGTGATAAACATCATTAAAAACATTCAAGAAAACAAGGTAGTTTTAATCGGTATTAGAATATCAGAGAACATGGATTGGTCGCATTTAATGGAAGAAATCAATGTAAACCAATTTTTAGAGGAAAAGATGGTGAGCCTTATGTTTTTCAAGATTGGAGACGAATATCGCTTAGAAATTTTTGACGAGTTAAACATCATGCTGAGCACGATTGGAGGATAGCTTATTTACTCATAATGTTTGATGTTATTTTTTTAATCTAAGCACTAGTTTTTTTGAGATTAAATCTCCCATTTCTCGTGTTGAGCACGTTTTGAGATTCGGATTTTGAATGTCTACCGTGCGACCTTCCAATAAAGCGTCTTCTACTGCACTTTCAACTTCTC